>SCSY01000313.1 GCA_004298625.1 Nitrospirota bacterium
GCAACAAGGTTCATGCTTTCATCCGGCATAAAAGAGGGTTATTCGATGGTTGTGTCGTCGGAAAGGCTCATGGAGTTATACAAGGGCAGTCTTATCCCGAAGGCGTATCAGGACTTTGAGTCTGCGATTTCGGGTTATTCGACAGGCAAAGTTGAGGCGATAACAGTTATAACAAGGCTTAAAGCGCTTATTGATTATGAGACATTGTATTGGAATCAATTTGCCGAGAGGGAGAAGGCAATAGGGAGGCTCGGGGCGTTGGCAGGGAATAGCATTCAGCAATCAGCAGTAAGCGGTCAGGGAGAAGATAAAAAATGAAGAAAAGAAACTTAGTAATTGTTCTCGGATTAATTTTAATTGCAGGAGGAATATTCTATTTTTATAAATCCGGAGTTTTGTTCAAACAGAAATCCGCAGAGCCTGTCAAGACCGAAGCCGTCCCTGCAGCAGAGGTCACAGAAGAACAGGAGGCTCAGACCGTTGAGATATCCCCTGAAAAACAGCAGCTTATCGGCGTGAAGATAGCAGAGGCATCTGTAAAGCCTTTGCAGAAGGTTATAAGGACAGTGGGCAGGATTGAATACGACGAGAGAAGGCTTGCTACGGTAAATACGAAATTCGAGGGTTGGATAGAAAAACTCTATATAGATTACACGGGGAAATATGTAAAAAAGGGAGATCCCCTTGCAGAGATTTATAGCCCTGAGCTTGTTGCAACCCAGCAGGAATTCCTTAATGTCTTGAAATGGAAGTCCGGGGTCAAAGGCGGAGAGATGCTTTCAAAAGATGCAGATGCGTTACTCGAGGCCGCAAAACAGAGGCTCAGATTATGGGATATTTCTGAAGGACAGATTAAAAAAATAGAGGAGACAGGTAAACCGATAAGGACTCTCACAATATACAGCCCTGTGAGCGGATATGTTGTGCAGAAGGCAGCATTGCTCGGCATGCGCGTGATGCCGGGAGAAAAGTTATTCGACATTGCAGATATTTCTACTGTCTGGGTTGTGTCCGACATCTATGAATACGAGCTGCCTTTGATAAGACAGGGACAGACAGCTAAGATAACGCTGAGTTATTTCCCCGGCAAAAAGTTTTCGGCGATGATTGATTATGTATATCCGAGCCTTGCAGGCGAAACAAGGACGGCGAAGGTGAGGTTTACGATATCAAATCCAGGCGGACAATTAAAGCCCCAGATGTTTACGAACGTCGAAATAAAGATAGACATGGGCCGGAGGCTCTCTATCCCGGAGGATGCGGTAATAGACACCGGCGTAAGACAGATAATATATGTAGATAAGGGCGAGGGATATTTTGAGCCGCGAGAGGTGATGACCGGGATTAAGGCAGAGGGGATGGTTGAAATAATCAAGGGAGTAAAGGCAGGAGAGAAAGTGGCATCCTCTGCCACGTTCCTCATAGATTCCGAGTCACAGTTAAAAGGCGTGAAACCGCTTGAAGGGCATAAGCACTAAATGATTATTAAGGCAGGATATAACTCTTTCGCTCATTCTCGGTCGAATCGACCTCCGAGGTTTTGCCTCACAACCCCCTTAATCCCCCTTAACAAAGGGGGACTTAGGGGGTTGTCGGACTATCGGCAAAAAAACCGCTCAAGAGCCATATCCCGCCTTAACTATTCAAATTAAAAATGATAGCAAAGATAATAGAATACAGCGCGAGAAACAAGTTCATAGTATTTCTTCTTGTCGGCTTTCTTTCGCTGTGGGGATACTGGGCCTTAAAAAATACCCCACTGGATGCGATACCGGATCTAAGCGACACGCAGGTCATCATCTTCACGGAATGGCCGGGAAGAAGCCCTGACCTTGTAGAAAATCAGATAACTTACCCGATAACTTCAACATTGCTTGCCGCTCCAAAGGTCCAGGCAGTGAGAGGTTTTTCATTTCTTGGAAGCTCGTTCATATATGTGATCTTCGAGGAAGGCACGAATATATACTGGGCCAGGTCGAGGATACTCGAATACCTCCAGTCGGTAAAAGGGAAAATCCCCCCTGATGTAAATCCTGTGCTCGGGCCTGACGCAACGAGTGTCGGGTGGGGGTTCAGCTATGCCGTAGTTGACGAAACAGGCAGCCAAGACCTTTCTCAACTCAGATCATTGCAGGACTGGAACATAAAGCTTGGATTAGAAAGTGTTCCGGGGGTTTCTCAGGTTGCGAGCGTCGGCGGATTCGTTAAACAGTATCAGATAACAATAGACCCGAACCGGCTTGCGGCTTACGGCCTGCCTTTGATGAACGTGATAGAGGCTGTAAGAAAGAGCAATAAGGATGTTGAAGGAAGGGTTCTTGAGTTTTCCGGCGTCGAGTATATGGTCAGGGGAAGAGGTTACATAAAGACGGTAGATGACTTGAAGAATATTTCTGTCGGCACGAACGGCGCAGGCACTCCTGTCTTTCTCCGCGATATAGCGAATATCCAGCTCGGGCCTGAGATAAGAAGGGGGCTTGTTGAACTCGATGGCAAAGGAGAGGTTGCAGGCGGGATAGTAATAGTCCGCTTTGGAGAAAACGTCCTTAATGTCATAGAGCGTGTAAAGGAAAAGATAGAAAAGGATATTCAACCGTCTTTGCCTAAAGGCGTAAAGATCGTTACGACTTATGACAGGACAGACCTCATACACCGGGCAATAGATACGCTCAAGGAAGAGATAATGAAGCTTGCTGTTGCAGTGAGCGTTGTATGCATAGTATTTCTGTTTCATCTTCCGAGCGCATTGGTGGTTATACTCACCCTGCCGATAGCTATACTAATCTCATTCATCTGTATGTATTACCTCGGCGTTACATCTAATATCATGAGCTTAAGCGGCATTGCTATAGCAATAGGAGCTATGGTAGATGCCTCGATAATCATGGTGGAGAACGCACATAAGAAACTGGCAGAGGCAGAGAAAAATCCCCCCTCGCCCCCCTTTGACAAAGGGGGGATGGGGGGATTTGATAGGGTAGATATAATCATCGAGGCTGCCAAAGAAGTCGGGCCGTCGCTATTTTTCTCCCTCCTTGTAATTACCGTAGGATTCCTTCCCGTATTCACCTTGCAGGCTCAGGCGGGAAGGCTGTTTAAGCCGCTCGCATTTACAAAAACATTTGCGATGCTCTTTGCATCATTTCTTGCAATAACACTGACCCCTGTGCTGATGACGCTTCTTATACGGGGGAAGATAAAGCCTGAAAGCGAAAATCCGATAATACATTTCCTCGAAAAACTCTATAAACCGAGGGTAAGATTCTCTCTGAAACATCCGAAGGCCGTTATAATCGCTGCGCTGATCATCGTTGCTATAACAATATATCCTCTCGTAAAACTTGGTTCGGAGTTCATGCCTGCTCTTTACGAAGGAACGTATTTTTATATGCCTGTGACAGTTCCCGGAGCATCCATAACAGAGGTTTCAACACTGCTTCAGATACAGGATAAATTGTTGAAGAAGGTCCCTGAGGTGTTACAGGTATTTGGAAAGGCAGGGAGGGCTGAGACTGCAACAGACCCTGCGCCGCTCGAGATGTTCGAGACGGTCGTAAACCTTAAGCCTGAAAAGGAATGGCGAAAAGGAATGACGCCTGAATCAATCCGCGATGAACTTAATGACAAAATGCTCGAGATCCCCGGCCTTCAGGGCGGAGTTACGATGCCTATTAAGGCTCGTATAGATATGCTCGCAACAGGCATAAGGTCTCCTCTCGGAGTTAAGGTGCTCGGCCCCGACCTTGAGCTGATAGAGAAAATAGCCCTCGACATTGAGAATGTAATAAGACCCATAAAGGGCACAACGAGCGCAGTTGCAGACAGGGTTACAGTAGGATATTTCCTCGATATTATTCCGAAGAGGGAAGAGATTGCGAGATACGGCCTTACGATTGATGACGTGCAGGAGGTCATACAGAGCATAATAGGAGGGATGAACCTCACCCTCACTGTCGAGGGAAGAGAGAGATACCCCGTAAACATAAGATACGCGCGGGAATTAAGAAACGACATGGAAAAACTAAAAAGAGCGCTGATACCCGTGAGCATGGCCGGGCAGGGACAGATGGCCGCTTCCCTTGCGCAGATACCACTGGGTGAGCTTGCCGATATAAAGATCGTGCGGGGTCCTACATCAATTAAAAGCGAGGAAGGGCTCCTCACAGCTTATGTTTCTGTTTTTTTCACGGGCCGTGATGTCGGAGGTTATGTCGAAGAGGTAAAGAAAAAAGTCGGCTCGAGCGTTAAGCTCCCTGCCGGCTACAGGCTCGAATGGAGCGGGGAATACGAATATATGCTGAAGACGCAGGAAAGGCTTAAGCTCGTAATACCATTGACGCTTCTTATAATCTTCGTGCTCATATATTTGAATACTAAATCTACTGCAAAGACAATAATAATCCTCCTCGCAGTGCCGTTCTCTCTGGTAGGCTCATTCTGGTTTCTTCACTTTCTCGGCTATAACATGAGCATAGCAGTATGGGTCGGGATAATTGCCCTTGCAGGACTCGATGCAGAGACAGGCGTTGTAATGCTCCTCTATCTTGACCTTGCGTATGAGCAATGGAAACGTGAAGGCCGAATGAATAATATTGAAGACCTGAAAGACGCGATAATGCACGGCGCAGTAAAAAGGATAAGGCCGAAGCTTATGACAGTAGGCGTCATACTTGCGGGCTTAATCCCCATCATGTTCAGCCACGGAACAGGTGCAGACGTTATGAAGAGGATCGCGGCTCCGATGATAGGAGGGGTCATTACATCAGAAATACTTGAGCTTACGATCTATCCCGCCATATATCTGATATGGAAGGGAAGGAAGTTTAAGGGCTGAATTGCCTGAGACATACAAATAGCCTCCCTATGTAATCCATTACACAATCGGGAAATCGTACGGCTCGCAACCGGGGAAAAATAATGTGTGCCGATAATTTGTTGACAAAAAGCAACAAATTATATACATTAGTTATGTGGAGATAATATGGTAAAAACAGAAAAGATGAAAACTCATGTCATATTTCCTATAGAGCTTATCGAAGCCATAGACAAAAGTGTGGGAGGCAGAAAACGCAGCAAATTTATTGTTGAGGCAGCAAAAGAAAAGCTTGAAGAAATAAAATTCCGACAGGCGTTAGAAGCCACGGCAGGCTGCTGGAAAGACGAAAACCATCCTGACCTCAGGACCCAGAAAGATATTAGGATATACCTTAAAAAAACAAGAGAAAAAACAGAACAAAGGATAAAGCGATTAAGTGAATGATTATCTGCTCGATTCCGACGTCATAATCTGGTTTTTGAGGGGCAAAAAAGAAGTAGTCGCTTTTCTGAAGAACCTTCCAAAAGAAAGATTATTGGGATGCTCCCCTCTATCAATCATTGAGATAAAACTTGGGGTGAGAAAAGGCGAAGAAGATGCAACCAATCAGTTCTTTAATGCGCTAAAGATATGGGAGATGGACAGGGAGATTGCCGAGGAAGCTGCCGGCTATATTGTGAGTTATAGAAAAAAAGGAATCGCCCTGGATTTTGTGGATGCAACGATAGCCGCGACCTGCAAACTCAGAAACTTAACGCTTCTGACCTATAATAGCGACCACTATCCCATGCAGGATATAGCAAAATATAAAATGCCGCAGTTGACTATGTAATCCATTACACAATCAGGAAGGGGATTACACCTAAACGTGTAGCGGGTGGTGGGTAGCGGGTAGGGAAATGCATAAAAAACAATGCCTTACACGCTACACGCTGCACGCTACACGCTTCTTATTGTGGCACAGGAGTTGCATTGTTTAAGGCATCATGAGAAAATTTAGTATTACAAACCTGTTTACAAAATGTGAGGTGCAAAAATGAAAAAGTCAGCCATCAGCCATCAGCCATCAGCTCTCAGTAAAACACAAAACTCGCTCAATACGCGCAGCTACACGCTGCACGCTACACGCTACACCCTGATTTTTTTAGCCTTAATCTTAGTCGGCTTTACATTTTTTATAGAGCCGGCAGAGGTTTTTGCGGCAAAGATGGGAGACTACTGCATTGTCCCGTCTTATGTTAAAACAGACATTGACCCGAACATAATGATCATCATGGACAATGCAAGCGGCATGACAGGCCGGGCATATTCAGGGACATATGCCGCCGGCACAACTTATGAGGGCTATTTCTCGCCGACATTATATTACACATATGCATCCAATCGCTGGGAACCTGACTGTGGCACTCCGGGAATAACAGCAGATTGCGTCGTAGGAGCTACCGCCGACCCAAATGCCGACGCTGCAAAAGGACTCTATTACGGAAATGTCTTGAACTGGGCGCTAACAAGCAAATACGACCTTCTGCAGAAAATCCTTGTCGGCGGCATATCAACATCAAGAACAAGTAATGTAAATACCCTTGTCAGCAAAAGCGGTTCCTGGACAGCCATTTTAAAATATGACAAAGGCGACGGCAACGGCACAAGAGAATGCAAGTTTGAGGTAAGTAACGCCAACGTAATAATAAGGGATGGTGATACCTACACTTGCGGTTACCTTGATACTACGCCGCGGCCTTATGAACCTGGAAATACAATTGTTGCGTCATTAGGTGTTGATAAAGACACGGCTCCAAATGCACGCTTCCAGGAAAGGCAGGGCAGAAGCCTTACTGCAAGATTTTTAAAGCCCTTGGCAGAAAAGACCTTAAGCCTTGTCTCTTATGTGATGGGTTTTTTTGCCGGAGATGCCGAGGCCGCAAAACCTCTGGCATTGGCAGGAGGCTCAGGCACGCTCACATCCGGAACTAATGGCGTTGCATATACAGTCACTATAACAGCAAGCGGCGGGACAGAGGCAGGTTATACCTGGAGCATCACTGCCGGAAGTCTTCCGCCGGGATTAACCATTGCCTCCCCAAGCACTCCGAGCACAACTATTTCAGGCACGCCTACAACAGCAGGCACAAGCACTTTTACTGTCAAGGTCATAGACAGCGATGGGGATGTTGCTAATCACCGCGACTCTAAGGAATATTCCATCACAATTGCTGCTGCTGCTGCAAGAGGCGCTGGAGCGCCTGCAGGATCAACTCAAAGTGAAAACCGGAATGTGAAGGTTTGCGTAGGCGGGTCTTACACTATAAACTGTAAGACAGCCGGATATGATGCAGGGACCAACTCCCTTAAATCAGGCATCATAGACGAGTTCTGGACCCAGGCAAGGTTCGGACTTATGGATTTTAATGCGCAGGCAGGCACTGCTTCCCCGAATATATCAAAATGCATAGTGAACAGCACTGAAGCGGACCGGGGCACAACTCCTTCTCCGACTTTTCTTACTGCAATCGAAAATGCAGTTCCAATAGACCCGGTAACCCCTTTGGTTGACGCTATCTGGGTTGCTGTTGATTACTTTGCTACTGATAACTCTCTGAGCTGCGATCCTTATGTAAACGCTCAGGCGTGCATCAAGAATTTTATCCTGGTTATTTCCGACGGGACAGGCTCCAATCAGTTAAATATTGCAAATCCAAGCGACCATACCGGTGGCAATTGCGGCGGCGGCAATAATACCTATATAGATGCAACGAACTGCGGCTCAACTAACTACGCAAACCTTACAAAGAACTCATGCTTTGGATACCAAAATGACCTCAGGAACCTCGCAACATGCGGAGTTGACAACAAAGCAGGAAAACAAAATGTGTCTACGTATGCTGTAAACACAATGGGGACGGCTATCGTAGCCGGGTATAATGCAGACAACGCTCCCTCAAATAACGGCGAGCGCCTGAATCAGGCAGCCAGCAAAGGCGGAGGGAATTATTATGGGGTTGATGACGCAAGCCAGCTCAAGCAAAGATTGAAAGACGCCTTCTCCGATATGATAAAGAGGGCGGCAGCAGGAACAGCTGCGTCTGTTCTTGCATCAGGCGAAGGCTCAGGCGCAAACCTGATTCAGGCTGTTTTTTACCCTGCAAGGAAATTCTACAATTCAGCCACAAGCTCCTATGATGAGATTAAATGGACTGGCAGGCTTACGAACCTCTGGTATTACGTTGACCCGTTCTTTTCAACCAGCACTATAAGGGCAGATGACGGAAATAAGGTGCTCGACCTGGTCGCGGATGATACCGCTAATCACAAAGATTATATAGTTCAGCTCTTTTACGATTCCGTAAATGAAACTACAAAAGCGCACAGGTGGACTGACACAACGGGAGACGGCATTGTCAATACACAACTGGCTGATGTAGAGTTTGAACAACTTGGGAATCTCTGGGAGGCCGGCCTTGAACTCTGGAAAAGAGATGTGACTGTCGCTGCTACAAAAAGAAAGATATACACAACTATCACCGGCACAAGCCTTTTGGCAGGCAATTTTTCACAGGATGCGCTGAATGGGGATACAGACAATGCGGAAACGCTGCGGCCATATTTTGGCTTCACTACTGCTAATGTTGACCCTAATGACGGCTGGATAGACGACGACCTTAATCATGGCGGCGCTATCGGAGAGATTGATGGAAGAACCCTTATCAGGTATGTCCATGGAGAGGATGTGTATACATGGTTAAGGTCCAGGACCGTGAAGGTCGAGACCTATGATACAACTGCAAGGGTCTGGAAACTCGGGGATATCCTGAATTCAACCCCGAAGATCTCATCCTGGCTGCCGTTGAATTCATATAATAAGGTTTATAAAGACACTACTTATGGAGAAGAAAGCGACCCGAGTCTTAACGATGATCCTGTTTCAACTCATTACATCACAACCACGGGATATAAGAACAGAAATATGGTGTTTGCCGGCGCAAATGACGGAATGCTCCATGCGTTCAAACTCGGAACATTAGGACTTAAATGGGCCAGTCAGGCCGGAACCAAAAAACAGGCGACTCTCGGCAAACATTGCGAAACAACGACATACCGGCCGTGTGAGATCGGCGGCGCAGGTGGCGACTGCCCCGGCACTGAAGCATGCATAACCGATTCTGACCTCGGCAAAGAGGTATGGGCGTTTATACCCAAGAATGCCCTGCCGTATCTTAAATATCTTGCTTATAAGGATTATTGCCATACGTTTTCTATTGACATGACCCCGTATATCTTTGATGCGAGCATCAAGGTTGATCCGGCTGCGACTGGAAACGGCGCTGGTATTTATGCTGACTGCACTGTTGATACTATTTCAGATTATTGGAAATGCAAAAAAAGCGCCAATAGTTGGAGGACCATCCTTATCGGCGGCATGAGATATGGCGGGGCCTGCAAATACTCAACCGGCGCATGCACAAAAGACCTGAATGCCGATGGCGTTGTGACAAATGATGTAAAAGATTGCGTTAAGTCGCCTGTAAGCGACAACGGCCTTTCTTCTTATTTTGCGCTCGATATAACAGACCAGAATAACCCGACATTGCTATGGGAATTTTCAAATGCCGATCTTGGTTTTACAACAACAGGCCCTGCAATTGTAAGAATAAATGCGAGAAAGGGCGACCCTCCTGCTTCACCCACAACGAGCATTGTTGATAACGGCACAAACGGCAGATGGTTTGTGGTATTCGCCTCAGGGCCTACAGGTCCTCTGAATACAGACACAAATGCGCAGCAGTTTTTAGGCCGCTCAGACCAGCACCTGAAGCTTTTTGTCCTTGATTTAAAGACAGGCTCTCTTGTGAGGACAATTGATGCTACTCAACAATACATAGACGCAGGAGCTACAGGAACCGCGGATTTAGAAAACGCCTTTGCAGGTTCGCTGCTTAATGCCGCGCATGATATGGATCAGGACTACCAGGACGACATTTTGTATATCCCTTATGTAAAGGCAGAAACTAGTCCAAATAGTCCAATAGATACTACTACAAGGTGGACCCAAGGCGGCGTCCTGAGGCTTATCACAAATGAAGACTTGAGCGGCACTGATTTAACCGGAAGCGGCACCGGCACTACAGCCCTTAACCCGGCCAAATGGGTATTGAGCAAGGTAATAGACGACATCGGTCCTGTTACATCTTCAGTTGTAAGGCTCCAGAACCAAAAGACAAACAATTTATGGCTTTATTTTGGCGCAGGAAGATATTTTTATGAGGTGGGCGGCACTATAGATGATCCCGACACTCAGAGAAGCATCTACGGCGTGATAGAGCCGTGTTTTTCAGGAGGGACATCGTTTAACTCGGTATGCACAGACGCCTCTGTCGCTAATGACCTGACCCGCACAGTCGCAGGATTATCCGACCAGACAACCGAGACGGTTGCGACTATCACAACCGGCTGGAAAATAGACCTTGACGCAACAGGCGTGCCTGCGGGATACAAGGCTGAGAGGGTTATAACAGACCCATTGGCAACATCTACAGGGGTCGTATTTTTCACCACTTATAAACCATATAGCGACGAATGTTCCCTCGGCGGCAAGAGCTTTATATGGGCGGTAAAGTATGACACTGGAGGCGCAGCAGGCACTTTGTTGAAGGGAAAGGCAATGATTCAGGTTTCAACAGGAAGCATCGAGCAGATGGATTTGGCAAGTGCCTTCACAGAAAAAGGCGGCAGAAGGACGTCTGCAATAGAGGGCGTGCCTCCGACAGCGCAGGGACTGTCCCTTGTGTCAACTCCGCCGGCTCTAAAAAGAGTGCTGCATATAAGGCAGAGATGATAAAGGCAGAGGGCAGAGAGATTACTCCCCCATCCCCCTCTTAATTTAAGGGGGGGGATGGGGGAGTTAAGATGAGGGGGATGTGAAAAAGAAACAGGCTGGATTTTCATTGGTAGAGCTGATGATTGTTGTCGCTGTCATAGGGATAATGAGCGCTTTCGCCGCCCTTGCTTACAGGAGCTGGACAGACAAATACAATGTGGAGCGGCAGACAAAAGAGATGTATGTTGACTTAATGAAGGCAAGGGTTAATGCGATGAGCAGGAACAGGATTCATTTTGTGACCTTTACAGCCACACAATACACAATATACGAGGATGACAACCCTTGGCCCGATGGCAACGGCACACTCGAAGCAGACGGCGCTCCGCCGGATGACAGGACAGTTATGACAAAAACCCTGTCTACTTATGCTATTTCTGTGACAGGCAATGCTACTAAAGAATTTAACGAAAGAGGGAGGGCTAATGTCGGAGGCTCTATTTATACTACAGACCGCTATGGCTCTGCGTATGATTGCGTTGTAATAGATGATTTCAGAATAAACATGGGAAAATGGAATACGACAACGACGAATTGCGATGCTAAATAATAAAGGCATGACATTGGTCGAGGTGATGATAGCAATGCTGCTGTCTCTTATCATCTTTCTCGCCTTAATGCAGACCTCTTTGATAAGCATTAATCAGAATGTGAGAAACAATCCGAGGGATGAGGCAGGAAGGATTGCTGACCTGAGGATGTCAGCGCTGAAGAATCTGCCTTTTGACAACGCGTTATTAAACGAAACCCCAGACACAAACGCAGACGGCATCCCTGATCTTGCGAACGATACTACGACTACCCGGCAGATTAGAAATTTTAATGTAACCTTTACCTCTCGGAGAAAAATTGACGCTATAGGCACGGATGTAAAGGAAATAACTATCGAGGTGTCATGGCTATGGAAGACACAAACCTTTACCAACAGCGTGACAAGTGTATTGAAGAGGCCATGAATAGTAAATATAAATATTCTTTTTGTCATTCCCGTGTAAACGGGAATCCAGACAATATGGATTGCCGTGTCAAGCACGACAATGACATACAATCAGGATTCGAGGCTATGATCAAGAGAGAAGAAGGGTTTAGCTTAGTAGAGCTTCTGATAACAATGGTTGTATTTGTGCTTATTCTCACCGCGACGTCCAATACCTTTATAGATTTATTAAAGGATTTCAAAAAGCAGAGCGCACTGTCGGAGACAAACATCGAAGGCGCAGTCGGGCTCGAGACCTTAAAAAGGGATATCGCAAGCGCGGGTTACGGCCTGCCGTGGAATGTGACAGGGGTTGCAAGCTGGGCGGTTCTGGCAAATTATAATGAGGCAACTGCAAATACCTATAATGATGGTTCACCTGCTTCTGCCTTACCAACGCCTGCTAATACGACAAGGGCTCCGAGGGCAATTGTGAGCGGGAATAATAGTGGAGTGGATTTCAGCGGTGTTGCCGTTGTCGGAGAAAGCTCAGACTATCTGGTAATAAAGGCTGTGAATGTTGCAACAAATGTTACTTCTCAGAAGTGGACTCATCTTAAAGCCGGCAACGCCAAAACCGAATGGACGCCTCTATGTGAAAATGTAAACAGAGATACAAGTTGTAATACTGACAATACCGTCAGGGTTATTGTTAGTAATCCCGGAGGCACAAATACAAACCAGCGAGCCTTGGTAGTTAATGCTGTAGGAGTTTTTTTCGCACAATATGATAATCCTGCCGGCAGTACTTCGACCTTTGCTCCGGCCGCAGGCTCAACAGACGTTTATGTTTTATACGGCGTTAGCCCGGATACAAATTTAAGGATGCCTTTTAACCGGGCAGATTATTATATCCAAAGGCCTGCCAGTATATCTCCAACCTGCGCGCCCAATACAGGAGTGCTTTATAAGGGTGTTGTAAGTCATACTAATGGGACTATTCCCAGTGTTAATAACCACCCCATCCTTGACTGTGTTGCCGATATGCAGGTGGTATTCAGGAGAGATACCGGTACTGATGGAATTATTGATACTGCCTCTGAGGATATATCTACGTTAGATGCTGCAACTATAAGAGATCAGATTAAAGAGGTAAGGGTTTATATCCTGGCTCACGAAGGGCAGAGAGATACGGGCTATACTTATTCATCATCTGAATTCGGACCAGGATCTACCCTAATCAGGGTTGGCGATCCTTCACTTGATGGTGTTTCAGTAGGCCGGACATTTGATTTAGTGGGAAATCTCAATTACAGATGGAAGATTTATACATTAGTTATAAAGATGGAGAATCTAAAATGAAGATAAAGCATTTAAAAAATGAAGAAGGCATTGCCCTGGTGATGGTGATACTGCTGTCTGCAATCTCGCTTGCGATCATGGCAGGGCTGGTTTATATGATAATGTCCCAGACAGAGATTTCAGGAATTCAGAAAAGATATAAAACAGCTCAGGAAGCCGGACTTGGCGGCACAGCAGTCGCATATCAGTTTATTGCGGTGAGAGGAGCCCCCCTCACCGGCCTTCCTGCTTTATGGCAGTACACCGCTATTACGCCGCAAGCATGCGCTGGCACAAGCGGGGGCACATCATATACAGGGATATTAGCCAAGATTATGACAGGGAATTGGATGAGTGACGGGGATTGCAATAGATCTATAGCTATAGACACTGGAGACAACACCACCTATGACATGAGCTTTGAATTAGGGACAGGCACAACATATAAGGTTTATGCAAAGATAGTGGACACCGTCGAGGGCAATTCAGGCGGTGATGAGGGCCTGCTGAAATCGGGAGTAGTTGCCTCAAATTCAGGTGAAGTAACCGTGCAAAGCAGGCCGTTTCTTTACACTATCGAGATGGTTGCGGAAAGTCGTGATAATCCCGAAGAAAGGGCAAAATTATCCATACTCTACCAGTATTGAAAATGCATAAAATTTTATGCATTTTAACCCTATCGTTTTTTTTAG
>SCSY01000314.1 GCA_004298625.1 Nitrospirota bacterium
GGCGCCCTGGTAGCTCTTAAGCCCGACACAGGAGAAGTGCTCGGTTTCATCAGCAGACCGTCTTTCGATCCCAACAGATTTGTGCGGGGTATAAGTTATGAGCAATGGATAGAACTGAACGAGGACAAAAAACTTCCGATGTTAAACAGGGCCTTGCAAAGCCAGTATCCGCCCGGCTCAACATTCAAGATAGTAACAGCGATAGCAGCGCTCAATGAGGGGGTTATTACCCCTGAAACAAAGGTTACCTGCACCGGGGGCATTAATTATGGAAGCTGGCGTTTCGGCTGCTGGAAAAAGGGCGGGCATGGAACCATCTCTTTGCACCGGGCTATAGTCGAGTCATGCGACGTATATTTTTATGAGGCGGGAAAACGCGTCGGGATAGACAAGCTTGCAGAATATGCAAGAAGACTCGGCCTCGGCAGTGAGACGGGATTGCCGTTGGTTAAAGAGCGGGCCGGCCTTATACCGGATACAAAGTGGAAACTCGAAAAGAGAAATCAGCAATGGTATCTCGGCGAGACCTTCAATGCAGCTATCGGACAGGGTTATGTCGCAGCTACTCCAATGCAGATGGCGCAGTTGATGAGCGCTGTAGCCAACGGCGGATTTATATACGCTCCGACGATAATTAAATTGGAAACCCCGCCTGCTGCCGTCGGAAAGGCGGACATAAAACCGGAAACCCTTGAACTTGTAAAAAACGGCCTTTACGGCGTTGTTAATGAAGCAGGCGGCACAGGAGGCGCATCAAGGTCAAAGATTGTTACTGTCGCTGGAAAAACAGGAACCGCGCAGGTCGCCAGCATAAGGAAAAGTTCAAACTTGCTGCCTGAAAAACTGAGGGATCATGCCTGGTTCGTCGCCTTTGCGCCTGTAGAAAAAGCCGAGCTTGCATTGTGCGCGTTTGTCGAGCACGGCGGACATGGAGGCGGAGCCGCGGCCCCTATAGCAAAACTTGCGATAGAGGGATACTTTAAAAATCAGCAGCAAAAAAATAAAGAAAAGGGTTCAGGACATGCTGAAAATTGACAGGCTGTTAATCAAAAACTTCGACTGGACTACATTTTCCCTCGTAATCTTCCTGTCTATCGTGGGAATAATGACGATCTACAGCGCAACCCGGCCGTTGCTTCCCCATGAGCAGCCTACATACCATATCAGGCAGTTTTACTGGCTTCTGATAGGAATTTCATCCTTATTCCTGGTTGTGAGTTTTGATTATATCTGGCTCAGCAGATTCGCGACTCCTCTGTATGTAACGGGAATAGTTCTGCTTTTAGCAGTCCTTATCGCCGGAAAAACAGGGATGGGCGCGCAAAGATGGCTGAACATCGGGCCTGTATCTTTCCAGCCGTCAGAGTTCTTCAGACTCATTTTTATAATATTCATTGCCGGATACTTCATGACGATTCACCGCCGTATGGGTTTAATAACCGCGCTGAAGAGTTTTTTAATGTTCACGTTTGCACCTCTGATCATTCTGCTCAAGCAGCCCGACCTCGGCACGGCAATTATCCTCTTGCTGATGTTCCTGTTCATCAGCCTTGCAAAGGGATTGCAAAAAAAGCTCATTGCGCTTCTTATCATAGTGGGAATAATATCAATTCCGTTTATAGGCAATATTTTCTGGGAAGGGTTGAAGGACTATCAGAAAAACAGGCTGATAGCGTTTATGGAACCGGACGCAGACCCTGCGGGAATTGGCTATCACATAAATCAATCAAAGGTTGCAATAGGGTCAGGAGGATTTTTTGGGAAGGGTTATCTGCATGGAACTCAGGGGCCTTTCAGATTTCTCCCTGAAAAACAGACTGACTTTATATTTGCGGTATTTGCAGAGGAATGGGGGCTGCTTGGAAGCGTTTTTCTTTTGCTCATTTACCTCGCCTTAATCCTTCGGGGATTTGACACCGCCCTGAAGGCAAAAGATGAGTTCGGCAGGCTCCTTGCCGCAGGCATTACATTCATGTTCTCAACCTATTTTTTCATAAATGTCGGAATGACCCTCGGCATTATGCCGGTGGTCGGAATACCTCTGCCGTTTATGAGTTACGGCGGAACCGCGCTCCTCAGCAATTTTATTGCCGCCGGCGTCCTTATAAATATAAGGACAAGAAGATACGAACTCTTTTATTGAAAGCCCATCTTCTGTTATAATTAGTGTCAGTTTTCAGTGTCAGTGTCTGTTCACTAATAACTATTCACTAATCACTGTTTTTAAACGGCGGTGTAGCTCAGACGGTTAGAGCATGCGGCTCATATCCGCAGTGTCCGGGGTTCGATTCCCTGCACCGCCACCAATCCTATATCCTCTCTTCATAATGCTTGATTAGGATGTTGTATCCTTCATCCGCAAGGGTCTTTGCAAGGCGGTATGCTTCATCCTTTGTGCTGAATTTTCCGATATTAACCCTGAAATAAGCGCTGTCATTTACTTCCGCCCTGGTGATATAGACCCTGCTGTATTTGAACTCCAGGGCTGTTTTCATGCGCGCGGCATTCGACATGTCCCTGTATGAACCGACCTGTATGGTGAAGGGACCTTCGCTGCCTGCCCTTGCAGGAGAATACCGCACCTCTTTAACATATCTTGCATCTCTGCCGAGATATTCAATCCTGACCTTGCCTGTTCCTGTGCCTATCAATCCTATCTCTTTAGCGCACGCGTAAGAGAGGTCTAAATCCCTTCCGGCAATAAACGGCCCACGGTCATTTACAGTGCACTCCACACTTTTGTCATTTGATATATTTGTCACCTTGAGTCTTGTCCCAAAAGGGTATTCCTTATGAGCGCATGTTTTTGTATACATATTGTAAAGCTCACCTGATGAAGTCGGCTTGCCATGGAAATCAGAACCGTACCACGAGGCAACAATATATTTTGATTTAGGGACAGCAGCATCAGGCGGTTTTGTATAAGCCTGTTTTGTCTCAGGCCGGTTTGCCTTTGGATAGCTTGTCTCAGGATAAGCCTCATAATGTATCGGCGCGCAGGAGGCAGAGAAGAAAACAACAGCAAGCAGAAAGCAGAAAATAGTTATTACCTTTTCACTTTTCACTTTTTTAAAGTATATATCTGCTTAGGTCTTCATCCTTCACAATTTCAGCGAGCTTGCCTCTTACATATTCCCTGTCTATGGGCAGCTTGCCGTTTTTCTTTTCAGGCGCTTCAAAGGATATGTCTTCGAGTAGTTTCTCAAGGACCGTATGAAGCCTTCTTGCCCCTATGTTTTCAGTCTTCTCATTTACAGTGGCTGCAATGCCTGCTATCTCTTCTACGGCATCTTTCCTGAAATCTATCTCTACCCCCTCTGTTGCAAGAAGTGCCGTGTATTGTTTTGTGAGGGCATTATACGGTTCTGTAAGAATTCTTACAAATTCATCTTTTCCCAATGGGTCAAGCTCAACCCTGATAGGAAACCTTCCCTGAAGCTCAGGGATGAGGTCGGATGGTTTAGACATGTGGAATGCGCCTGCCGCTATAAAAAGAATGTGTTCTGTTTTCACAGGGCCGTGTTTTGTTGTGACAGTTGTGCCTTCAACTACCGGCAAAAGGTCTCTCTGTACCCCTTCTCTTGATACATCAGGCCCGTGAGAAGAACCCCTGCTTGCTATCTTATCTATCTCGTCTATGAATATAATCCCTGTCTGCTGGATCCTGTCAATTGCCTCTCTGGTGACCTTGTCCATATCAATGAGTTTGTTTGCCTCTTCCTGCACCAGTATTCTCAATGCCTCGGGCATCTTTACTTTTTTCCGTTTAGCCTTTTCAGGGATTAAACCTCCAAGCATCTCTTTCAGGTTTATCTCCAGCTCTTCCATGCCGACATTTGAGATGACGCCGAAAGGCATGACTTTTTCTCTTACCTCAATATCCACATACCTGTTATCGAGTTTTCCTTCCCTGAGTTGCGACCTTAGCCTTTCTCTTGTTTCTTTATATTTTTCTTTTTCTTCCTCGTCAATGCCTGCGCCCCTTCCGCTCTCCTCGGCGAGTCGGGCCGGGCGGCCTGCGGCAGCCCTCGGAGAAGGCAGCAGCAGATCGAGAAGTTTTTCCTCGGCCAGGGACTCTGCCTTTTCCTGCACCTTTTTGATATGCTCCGACTTGACCATGTTTAATGAAATCTCGGTGAGATCTCTGACCATGGATTCAACATCTCTCCCTACATATCCGACCTCTGTAAATTTGGACGCCTCAATCTTCAAAAAAGGCGCATTGGAAAGCCGGGCCAGACGCCTTGCGATCTCTGTCTTGCCGACTCCTGTCGGGCCTATCATGATTATATTCTTCGGAAGCACTTCATCTTTCAGCTCAGGAGAAAGCTGCTGCCTTCTCCATCTGTTCCTCATGGCAATGGCAACGGCCTTTTTTGCCTTATGCTGTCCGATAATGTATTTATCCAGTTCCTCTACTATTTTTCTCGGTGTTAGATTATCCATTCAGTTCCTCAATACTTATATTTTCATTCGTGTATATGCATATCCCCGACGCAATCTTCATCGCCTTTTCCGTTATATCCTTTGCGGAAAGGCTTGTGTTTTCAAAGAGCGCCCTTGCCGCGGACTGTGCATAAGGGCCTCCTGAGCCGATTGCGGCAATTCCGTCTTCAGGCTCGATCACGTCGCCTGTGCCGGAGATTATAAATGTATGCTCCTTATCGGCGATAATCAGGAGCGCCTCAAGTCTTCTTAATATCTTATCCGTCCGCCAGTCTTTTGCGAGCTCTACCGCAGCCCTTTTTATATTGCCGCGGTATGATTCAATCTTTGCCTCGAATCTTTCAAAAAGCGTGAATGCGTCCGCTGTTGCTCCAGCAAAACCCGCAATAATTTTATCATTATACATCCTTCTTATTTTTTTGGCATTGTGCTTTAAGACAGTGCTGCCCATTGTCACCTGCCCGTCTCCCGAGATAGCAACATTACCGTCGCGCCTTACGCATAAAATTGTTGTGCCTTTAAACATTTTTTCTCCCTCACTTATCACTTGTTTCGCCTCGGCGAACCCGCCTGAGGCGGGAACGTCTCACTTTCCTTCGCAAGCGGATGCGCCTTGTCATAAGTGTCCATGAGATGAGTTATATCAAGATGGGTATATTTCTGAGTTGTTGACAGAGAAGAATGCCCCAAAAGCTCCTGTATAACCCTCAGGTCCGCACCGCCCTGAAGAAGATGGCTTGCAAAGGTATGTCTGAGTGTGTGAGGCCCTATCTGACCGTCCACGCCTATTGCCCTTGCATATTTAATTACTATACGTCTTATGCTTCGGTCTGTCAATCTGGTTCCATTTCTGTTAAGGAAAAAAGCATCCTCTTTTTTCTTGAGCAATACCCTTTCCACCATATAAGTCTTTATAGCCTCTATCGCCTTTTTGCCTACCGGGGTTATCCGCTCTTTCTTGCCTTTGCCTTTGACTTTAACAAGGTCTTCCCTTATATTGACGTCACCGGCATTTAATCCTGCCAGCTCGCTTACGCGAAGACCGCTTGAATATAAAAGCTCAAGTATGGCCCTGTCCCTTGCCGGAAGAAAGCCTATTCCCTCGGGTTTTTCGACAAGTGAAAAAACCGCATCCACTGAAAGAAATTTTGGAAGCAGCTTCGGCAGTTTCGGAGCCGGGACCAGTTTTGCGGGATTTGTCTTTACATAGCCCTCGCGGGAAAAAAACTTTAAGAAGGACCTTATTGTCGCAAGCCTTCTGCCGACGCTGGTTTTTTTGAGTCCTGAGTTAATCTGCCCTGCGATAAATCCCCTGATGTCGTTAATATCTATATCTTCAACTTTCGATTTATCTATGGAGCTGAAAAACAGTTCAAGGTCTTCTCTGTAGGCCCTGAGCGTGTGCGGAGATGCTCCACGTTCTATTTCAAGGTAACGCAGAAATTTCTCTATGTAAGTGTTCATAAGGTATTTTAAGTCTCTGGATATGATTATTTCAATCGCATTATTTGGGTTATAATATTCCATGTCTCTTTTAGCCTCTATAGACGTCGGCTCCAACACGATCAGGCTGCTTATCGGGAAAATAGAAAATAAAAAGATTGTGCGTCAAAGATGCGAGATGGCGATTACGCGCCTTGCCTCAGGCATTAACGAAACAGGACTATTGAATGATAAAAACATGAAAAGATCGGTTTCTGCATTAAAGGAATTTGCACGCCTTATTTCAGAATATAAAGTCACCCATGTTAAGGCTGTCGGGACCAGCGCATTGAGGGAGGCAAAGAATTCGGAAGAATTCGTAAAAAGAGTCCTATCAGAGACAGGGATAAAGATAGACGTAATTTTGGGGCATGAAGAAGCCGGGCTTACTGCAACTGGTGTTTTATTTGATGCGCCGAAGGCAGATTCGTCTTTTATTATTGATCTCGGAGGCGGAAGCGCTGAATGGGTTCTCTGTAAAAACTCGTCGCCAGTTGAGCTGGGAACGATACCGACAGGAGTTGTAAAGCTGTTCGAGAACAATATTAAATCGGATCCGCCTTCAAGCGGAGAAATGGCTTTGCTTAAAAAAGAGGTTGATATTGTATTGAAGGGGCTTAAGGCAAGGATTGGAAATTCCATAGCTGTCAATACGCTTTTTATCGGAACGGCAGGCGCTGTCACGACACTTGCAGCAATAGACCTCGAACTTGAGAAATATAATCATGAGAAGGTCCACAGGCATAAGATATCCCTTAAAAGGCTTTATGAAATTTCGGAGAAGCTTTTAAGTTTGCCTCTCAGCGAGAGGAGAAAGATTAGAGGGCTTGAGCCTGAGAGGGCAGACTTGATTATACCCGGCATAGTCTTTACAATTAAGATTATGGAGCTGTTCGGCTTCAAAGGTATGCTTGTGAGCGATAACGGACTGCTTGAGGGCGCGCTCATAAGTCTGTCAGCCGGTGACTCGCAGGGAGGAGACAAACATTAGCTTCGCAAAGAGGTTTTTTAAATCTCAGAGTGTAACCTTTCCCTTTATTGATTATCTAAAGGAGCCTGTTGTTATATTAAAGAGGGATGGTCATATACTGGAGGCCAATAACGCTTTTCTGAAATTTTCCGGGGTTAAAAAGAAAGATATCATCGGTAAGGACAGCCAGGACATAATGCCTTTGAAGGTTCTCTCGGAAAATATCGTAAAATGCAAATTCGACAGGCTTGAAAAGTCCGAGCAGATAACATTCGGCAATCATATATTAAATGCAACTATAACCCCGGTAATAGTCAATGAAGACCTGAATTTTATAAGCATCATTTTTAGGGATAGCTCAGCCTTTGTTCAGCTTGAAAGGGCGCTTCTTAAAAGGAATAAAGAACTGGGGATAATAAACACGCTTTCAGGGGCCTTTATATCCTCAGGCAACATTGATTCTGTTTTTACGGATTTACTTGAAAGGGCGTTAATAGTGTCCGACTTCGGCATCGGCTGGATAGTTATGAAAGAGGACGGCAAATTTGCGCTGAGAAGCGTATCAGGCGCATCCCTTGAACTCAGGCATGAACTTGAAAAAGGGGAATTGAATACCTTATACAATGATGTCGTTGAATTGACGGACCCCATGTATGTCCTCGAATCAGGCGAGACGGAAAGGATCGAAATTCTGAAAAAAGAGGGCATCGTATTTTTTGCCTGTATTCCCCTAAGGGTCGGCGCAGAAACAACAGGCATTCTTATGCTTGCAAGCAGAGTGGAGATAAAATTCGATTTTGATACGGCAGCGCTGTTTTCGCTCATCGGCAATAATATTTCTCTTATATCGGAAAAGATAAAATTGTTCCAGGAGACGCAGCGCCTGGCGTTGACAGACGGCCTGACAGGGCTTTATAATGTCAGGTTTTTTTATGATATGCTCAACAAGGAGATAGCAAGGTCCAGGAGATACAACACCCTGTTTTCTCTTATACTTTTTGATATTGATGATTTTAAGATTATAAATGACACTCAGGGGCATCAGGCAGGAGATGAAGCGCTTCGTTCGGTTGCCTCTATACTCAGTACCGTATCCAGAGAGACCGATATTGTTGTAAGATACGGGGGTGAAGAATTTATTTTAATGCTCCCGAACACCCCAAAGACCGAGGCATTTACACTTGCCAACAGGATAAGGGAAAAGGTGGAGGAACACAGCTATCTTGAGAAGGAAACCGTTAAAATTACCATGAGCGGCGGTGTAGCGACATTCCCTGAGGACGCCGAAGATTCCAAGTCGCTGCTTTATGCGGCGGATATGGCGATGTATGAGGCCAAGGCCCGGGGAAAGAAACAGATTTATTCATACAGGAGGGTTCGTGAAACAGGTATTCAAGAGGCCTGAGGGACTTAAAGATGTGCCTTTCCGCTTTTGTCCGGGCTGCGGACACAGCTTTGTCCACAGGATTATTGCAGAGTGTATAGATAAATTGGCAATAAGAGAAAAGGTCATAGGCATTGCGCCTGTCGGGTGCGCAGTATTCGCTTATGATTATTTTAATTTTGACGTGATCGAAGTGGCTCACGGCAGGCCGCCTGCGGCAGCGACAGGACTGAAACGGGTTATGCCGGACAGGATAATTTTTTCTTATCAGGGCGATGGAGACCTTGCTGCTATAGGAACGGCAGAGATAATCCATGCCGCAAACAGAGGCGAGAACTTCACGGTGTTTTTTGTAAATAATGCCACTTATGGCATGACCGGAGGACAGATGGCTCCGACAACCATTACCGGGCAGAAGACAACCACAACGCCAAGGGGCCGGGAGATTAAAACATCGGGTTACCCCCTGCGTGTATCCGAACTTCTTGCGACTATTGAAGGAACCTCGTTTATTGCAAGGACCTCTGTAGATTCCATTAAAAATCTTATGGCAACAAAGCAGGCCGTTGAAAAGGCGTTGATATATCAGATAGAAGGCAAGGGGTTCAGTCTTGTTGAGATATTAGGCCCTTGTCCGACTGACTGGGGAATGTCTGCCGGGGAAGCCATAGACTGGATGCGCAAAGAGATGATGGCTGTTTTTCCATTAGGGACATTGAAGGATAAATTTGGTTCGTGAACGGAGATTCGGGATATAGTGTTTCGCTCATTCTCGTCCCGGCAAGACCGGGACTCCGAGGATTTTGCCTAACAACCCCCTTAATCCCCCTTAACAAAGGGGGACTAAGGGGGTTGTCAGACTATCGGCAAAATAAGCCGCTTAAACACTATATCCCGAATCTTATTAGAAAACAACTGAGGAGATGGAAGTGGAACATAATGTATTGATAGCTGGTTTTGGAGGGCAGGGGATTTTATTTTTCGGAAAACTGCTTGCATACAGCGGCATGCTCGAGGGAAAGGAAGTGACATGGTTTCCTTCCTATGGCGCGGAGGTGCGCGGCGGCACGGCAAACTGCACAGTGATAATCTCTGATGAGATGATAGGCTCTCCGATTGTCGGAAATCCCGAGATCCTTGTTGTCATGAACGAGGCGTCCCTCAATAAATTCCAGCCCAGGCTGAAAAAAGAAGGGCTGCTGATATTTGATTCGTCTCTCATAAAAAACCCTGAGCTTCGTCCGGATATTCATACTGTAGAGGTCCCTGCGAGCGAGCTTGCCGCCTCAATCGGGAACACCAAGTCTGCAAATATGATAATGCTCAGCTCCATGCTTGCAATATCCGGCATAATAAAAGAAGAATCAGCGCTTAAGGCTCTCGAAGAACTGACCCCTTCTAAAAGGATAAAATCTCTTGATGCAAATAAAGAGGCAATAGCCAAAGGCAGAAAATATATTGAAGATAAGAAAAGCAAAAACATCTGACATAAAATATATACACAGGCTTGTTAATGAGTTTGCAAAAAAAGAAAAGATGCTGCCGCGGTCTTTAAATGACCTGTATGAGAGCATCAGAGACCTTTTTGTTTATGAGGATAAGGGACAGATAAAGGGCGCATGCGCCCTTCACATAATGTGGGACGACCTGGCAGAGATAAGGTCGCTTGCAGTAAGTAATGATTTGCAGGGCAAGGGGATTGGAAAACGCCTTCTTACGACCTGTATTAAAGAGGCAAAAGGACTTGGCATAAAAAGGGTATTTGCGCTTACCTACCAGCCTGAATTTTTCAGAAAAATTGGTTTTACAGATATTGATAAATCAAAACTTCCCCAGAAGATATGGGGCGACTGCCTGAGATGCCCGAAATTCCCTGAATGCGATGAAGATGCGGTTATAATTGAGCTATAGCCTCCATGAACAGCATGAATAGAGAGTTTTCTTGTTTTTGGATTTAATCGCCTCGTATATGTTACATTTTATTATACATTCCATCGGATAAAATTCAGGAGGGAGATTTGGGAAAGAACATTGTCGAAAAGATATTTGAAGACCATCTTGCATACGGAGAAATAGATGCCGGAAAACCCGTAGGGCTTAAGATAGATCACGTCTATACGCAGGACGCTACAGGCACCATGACATGGCTTCAGTTCGAGGCCATAGGCGTGGACAGGGTAAAGGTTCCTCTGGCCGTATCATACGTTGACCACAACATGCTCCAGACGGATTACATGAACCCCGATGACCATATATTCCTCCAGACAGTTGCGGCAAAATACGGGGCGTATTTTTCAAGACCGGGCAACGGCATATGCCACCAGATACATCTTGAGCAGTTTGCTGCGCCGGGAAAGATTGTGCTCGGAACAGACAGCCACACGCCGACAAACGGCGGGATGGGAATGATCGCAATAGGCGTCGGCGGACTCGACGCTGCGACTGTTATGGCCGGCGCGGCCTTCGAGCTCACGATGCCGAAGGTCGTGAAGATAAACTTAAAGGGAAAACTAAAACGTCCGTGGGTGACTGCAATGGATGTGATCCTTGAAATCCTTAGAAGGCTCACTGTCAAGGGCGGTGTGGGGAAGATATTTGAATATGGCGGCTCCGGAGTAAAAGACCTCAATGTAACGGAAAGGGCGACCATAACAAATATGGGCGCAGAGCTTGGCGCAACCACCTCGATTTTCCCGAGCGACGAGAGGACAAAGTTTTATCTCACCTCTGTAGGGAGAAAGAAAGACTGGACAGAGCTTAAACCGGACAAGGACGCTGAGTATTCAGAGGTGATAGACCTCGACTTGGGCAAGATCGAACCGATGATCGCTCAGCCCCACAGTCCTGATAATGTTGTGACTGTCAAAAGCCTCGCTG
>SCSY01000412.1 GCA_004298625.1 Nitrospirota bacterium
TACCTGTGCTTCTCCGCGCTGCTGATGGCCGGCCTGGATGGTATCCAGAACAAGCTTCACCCCGGCGACGCGATGGACAAAAATCTGTACGATTTGCCGCCGGAAGAAGAAGCCAATATTCCGAAGGTATGCCACAGCCTGGAAATGGCGCTGGAAAACCTCGACAAGGATCGCGACTTCCTGACCCGTGGCGGCGTGTTCTCCAACGATTGGATCGATGCCTTTATCACTCTGAAGACCGAGGAAGTCACGCGTTTCCGCATGACTACCCACCCGGTCGAGTTCGAGATGTATTACAGCTTGTAATTTTTCAAGCGTTTCAAGGGCTTCCCACGAAGTCCGAAATAAGGCCGGCAATCCCAATAAATACGGGCTTGTCGGCCTTTTTCCCGTCTGCTGTGCTCCTGAATATTCCAACCGTAGCGACATTCCGGTAGTATGGTGCATCCACTACAGAACCAGCCATGCCGACAAAACGCCGCCATCAAGACATTATCCAACAACCAAGGAGACCACCATGGGGCAAGCACTGCACACGCTCGGAATAGACGGCATGAGCGTCGAAGACCGTATTGATTTGGTGCAAGACATCTGGGATTCTGTCGCAATTGAAGCTGGACTATTGCTACCCAGCCCTGCAGAAATAATCGAACTCAATCGCCGTCTTGCGGAAGACGATGCTGCGCCGGACGATGTTGTTTCCTGGGAAACCGTCAAGGCTGAATCTCAAGCGCGCTGGCAACGATAAATGCGCCCGGTTATCTTCCGGCTGCAGGCGCGACGCGAGTTTAATGAGGCCGGTGATTGGTACGAGCAGGAGCGCACCGGCCTTGGGTTGGAATTTCTCGCTGAAATCGAACGCTTGATCCAACGCATTGCCGACAACCCCAAACAATTCCCAATTTTGTACCGCGACGTGCGCAAGGCCGTCGTGCGGCGATTTCCTTACTGTGTTTATTTTCGCGAACGGGATCAGCATATCGTAGTGCTGGCCGTGTTTCATAGCGCACGCAACCCGGCAGTGTGGAAACAAAGAGCGGGGTGATTGTGCATGTCGCAAGACATATTACC
>SCSY01000315.1 GCA_004298625.1 Nitrospirota bacterium
CTGGAAGGAAAATGCAAAAAATTTAAAGTAGTTAAGTTATGAAAACAAAAATAGTTAATAATCAGCTCGGGCGCCTCCAAATCTTACCCAATATCTCCTGAATGTCATGAGAAATTTTACGATTTTTAAAAGGCTTGGACTGGGTTACCTCATAATCCTGTTGCTTGTTGCATCCCTGGGCATGTATTCCGCCTTAAAGCTCCGTCAGTTGAACCAGATCACCCGCTACATAAATGCTATAGACAGTGAAACCATCAGGAGGTCAAATAGTTTAAGAGATACTATCCTGTCCCAGCGAGAATTTGAGAAAAAGTATATCGTGTCCAAGGATGAGGATTACCACCGGCAATTTCTGGAGACGGGGCAATATATCAAAAAGGATCTGGGGCAGTTAAACAACCTTGTAGATCTCCCCGGGAATAAGAGGTTGATTGATCATGCGAGACAATTTTTTGATCAATACCTTTCTAAAGCGGAGGAGGAAGCCCGCTTAATAACAAGTAATGAGGTTTACTCACGGGAAAGTTACGAGAACAACCAGGATGCCCTTACAAGTCAGATTATACATGACCTGGAGGCGGTTATAGAGGCTGGAAAGGAGGATATGGCCGCCAGGATAGAGATGTCCGGAGAGATCGGGTCGCAGGCCGCCAGGATAGCAATAATCATATCTATTGTGTCCATTATTGTGGCAATTTTTATCGCCTTTGTTACCGCAAGAACGATCAACCGTCCCCTTGCTCTCCTTATAAAAGGGACAAAAGAGATCGCTGCGCAAAAATTTGAAAAACATATTGAGATACGATCGCCTCCTGAGATTAATGAACTGGCAGTCGCCTTTAATCATATGAGCGACCGGCTGAAGGAGTTGGACGATATTAAGGCGGATCTCATCTCCCATCTGTCGCACGAATTTAGAACCCCTTTGGCGGTAATCAGGGAGGCTGTCGGCTTGCAACTCGACACCCTTCCCGCAGGTTCCAGCGAAAAACAGCGCAAGCTCCTCGGCATTATCGGGGAGGAGTGTGAGAGGCTGATTAACTCGGTCAAAAAGATACTTGATCTTTCCCGGATGGATGCAGGGATGATGGATTATCATATGGAGAAATGCAGTCTCTCACGCCTTATAAAAATAAGGGCCTCAAAAATAGGGCCGATTGTGGAAAGAAAGCGTATCATGCTTAAAATTAGTTTCGACAGCAGGTTGCCCTATGCGAAAATAGATCCTGAAAAGATAGGCACGGTACTTGATAACCTCCTGGATAACGCACTGAAATTCACACCTGAAGGGGGAAGGTTATCAATCGGAGCAGCTTTTAAGGATACAGCCGGACCAGATGGAATTTCGAATAAAGAAAAGAGGCTGATTGAGGTCTTTATATCGGATACCGGATGCGGAATACCGGAAGAAAATATCCAGGACATTTTCGATAAGTTTAAAAAGTTGAACGGAAAAGGCACCGGTCTTGGCCTTCATATCGCAAGGCAAAT
>SCSY01000413.1 GCA_004298625.1 Nitrospirota bacterium
CTGGTTCTCTCAGGCATCAGCATGCTATATTATAGCAGATTAATGAGCAAGGTTATCATCAAAAAATCCACTTATTCCTATGACATTCTCAAACCCAGGGTCTTTGAACTCATGGATGCGCTCGGCGGAGAACTGATCAAGAAAAACAGTTACGTCGTGATAAAGCCTAACCTTCTTGCGCCTGCGCCGCCTGACAAGGCAATAGTCACCCACCCATTGGTTATAAAAGCCGCAGCCGAATATGTGCTTCAAAAGGGCGCAAGACCGCAGATTTCAGACAGCAGCGCCATGGGCTCTTTTCAAAAAGTGATCTCAGAGAGCGGAATAAA
The DNA here is from genome assembly GCA_004298625.1 of Nitrospirota bacterium. GTDB lineage: Bacteria > Nitrospirota > Thermodesulfovibrionia > Thermodesulfovibrionales > UBA1546 > SCSY01. Next base: position 330 of record SCSY01000413.1, read on the forward strand.
GGATGCGCTAAAAGAACTCGATGTTGAATTCAGGGAATTCAAAACCTCGCTGAAAGTTGACATCGGCGAACCCTTTGGAAAAATAGAAATTGCCGAAGACGCGCTCAATGCAGACTTTCTCATAAACCTTCCAAAATTAAAAACTCACATGCAGATGATGCTTACACTCGGAGTGAAAAATCTTTTCGGATGTATAGTGGGAATGAGAAAACCGGAATGGCATTTCAGAACAGGGGTTGATAGAGAGATGTTCGCAAAACTTCTGATTAATATCTATAAGGCCGTCAGTCCGTCTATGACTCTTATTGACGGCATACTGGCAATGGAAGGTCAGGGGCCGGGCAGGCGCGGCACGCCCAAACACCTCGGCGTGCTGATGGGCAGCAGAGACGCTATTGCACTTGATATTGCAATCTGCAAAATGCTCGGAATACACCCGGATAAATTACTGACCAACAAGCTGGCAAAGGATATGGGCCTTGCAGGCGGCAAAATACAGGTTGAAGGAGACTTTCCGGAGATAAGGCATTTTAAAATGCCTGTTATAACTCCTCTGGTTTTCGGCCCTCAAAAACTTCACAGGCTTATGAGAAAACATCTGGTCCAGAGACCTGTGTGCGATGATTCCATCTGCAGACTGTGCGGTGAATGCTGGAAATACTGCCCGGCAAAGGCAATAAGCCGCGAAAGAAAAAACCTGCGCTTCGATTACGACAAATGCATAAGATGCTATTGCTGCATAGAGGTATGTCCGCATGCTGCCCTGCAGGCAAAAGAAACTTTACCCGGCAAGGTATTAAGAAAGGTCTTAAAACGAGGCCACTGACTATCTACCGAG
>SCSY01000031.1 GCA_004298625.1 Nitrospirota bacterium
AAAAGAAGCAGTTTAGCATTATCAATTTAGGACATTTCTATTTTGGTCACTTAGGACATTATCATTTTGGTGTTACAGCGGGCGAGGGCAGAAAAAAGAAATTAGCAAGTCACAAATCTATCGCGGTCTCTTACGCCCGGATGCTCCGTATCTCGGCCTGCTCTCTCTGACCTCAAACCCGATTTTCCTTTTTTTCGTCTCCGGCGGTGTCATCAATTGACGTATAGCATTAAATATCACCTTTATCTCCCCATCATGCTTTTCAATCCTGTCTTCAAGCAACGTCAACTTGTGAGCAAGTTCCTTGTTTGCCGACAACATTTCACGAAGCTTCACAAAAGTCCTCATAATGGCTATATTCACCTGAATCGCTCGCGTGCTATTTAGCACACTCGAAAGCATAGCAACTCCCTGTTCAGTAAAGACAGATACGTTTTTTGAGAACTTGAGAGGTGCCTTTTCAGGGTCGCCGGAGGATATCACAATCTGTGATATCCTCATAATTTCCTCACGGTTCAGGGAAAACATAAAATCCTCGGGGAACCGCTCAACATTCCTTTGCACAGCCTGATTCAGGACACGCGTCTCGACTTCGTAAAGCTCCGCTAAATCCCTGTCGAGCATGATCTTCTGACCCCGAATCAGATAGATTCTTTTCTCGATTGTCTCAACTGGAATAAGTTCTTTCATTCGCCCCCATCCCGCAAAAATTAATTAATGATAATACGCTGTCCCTTAAGCCTTCTGTCTATCCACTTTTTACCGCCATGATTTCACCTATAGATGTCTTGAAATAGAACCTTTCTGTTCAACGAGCTCATATTTAAACTTTTCCGGCTTTCTGCCAAAGCAGGTTCCAAGGCTTTCAAAAAGGGCTATCTCACTGATATCAACCTCTCTGCGCTTTATAGCCTCTGAGGTATTTATATAAATTATCTTATTTCCGTCCACATCAACCACTGTATTTCCTGTCTTGCCTTCGAGCAAAAGCAGAACTGCGGCAGCGCCTGCCCTGTGCCCGAAATTCACATCAAATGCTGAAGACGCTCCTGAACGCACAAGATGGCCCGGCGTCACCTCTCTGACCTCAGGTGTCTCATAAACACCCGGCGCCCACATGCCGGTCGTCTTCATGAATTCTGTAACAGCAGGGTCAGTCTTCATCCTCTTTTCAAGCTGATTTCTTACATACTTCCCTGCGCCTGAAAGCTTCTTGTGCCCGAAGGCGTCAACCCCGGCGGATTCGTCATAAAGCAAATCTCCGCTTGCAGTCTTGATGCCTTCTGCAGCAACAATAATATATGTGCCTGCCTTAACATCGCTCCTCAGCACCCTTGCAAAAAAAACAGACTTCATGTGCTCGTATACAACATCAAAATCAACCGGTATCTCAGGCAGCAGTATGCAGTCAGCCTCGGCTCCTATGCCGCCTCTCAATGCAGTATGCCCGACATACCTTCCGAAGACTTCCATTACAATAACGCGGTTATGGCTCATGCCTGTTGTCTTGATGTCCCTTGTAAAAATAGATATCCTGTTAATGGCTGAATCGCCGCCTACGCTGTAGGGCTGAAGATCCAGGTCCATTGTCTTTGGAACATGGATGCAGGGGATTCCCCTGGAACTCAGGTCGACAACAACGCTTCCCGTGTCGTCTCCGCCGCTTATGATAAGGGCGTCTATGCCGAATTTCTTTAGCCCTTCCTTTATGCGTTCGTATTTTCTTTCGTCTTTTATCTTGCTTATCTTGACCCTTGAATGGCCTGCCTCGGACCCTGCGAGGGACGCCTCTATGCGGCTTACCCTTTCGGCATTCAGCACT
>SCSY01000414.1 GCA_004298625.1 Nitrospirota bacterium
CGTGCAGCCCAGGCGTTGTGGGATGAATCCAAGGCTTTTCAGGCGAGCGAAGATTCCGCCAAGCCGAAATATTACTGCCTGTCGATGTTTCCTTATCCTTCCGGCAAGCTGCACATGGGGCATGTGCGCAACTACACTATAGGCGACGTGCTATCGCGCTACCACCGTTTCCAGGGGGTTAACGTGATGCAGCCGATGGGCTGGGATGCGTTCGGCCTGCCGGCGGAAAACGCGGCGATCCAGAACAAGGTGGCGCCCGCTACGTGGACTTATTCCAACATCGACTACATGCGCGGCCAGTTGAAAAGCCTGGGTCTCGCGATAGACTGGACGCGCGAACTGGCGACCTGCAAGCCTGACTACTACAAATGGGAGCAGTGGCTGTTCACCAAGCTGTTCGAGCAAGGGCTGATCTACAAAAAACTCGCCACGGTAAACTGGGACCCGGTGGACTGCACCGTGCTCGCCAACGAGCAGGTGATAGACGGGCGCGGCTGGCGCTCCGGCGCGCCGGTGGAAAAGCGCGACATCCCGATGTATTTCATGAAAATCACCGCCTATGCCGAGGAACTGCTGAAAGACCTTGACAATCTGCCCGGTTGGCCGGAGCAGGTGAAGACCATGCAGCGCAATTGGATCGGCAAGAGCTTTGGCGCTGAGGTGCATTTTTTGTGTAGTGGTGAGTCGAGAGTGGAGAGTGGAGAGGAAAACCTTACTTCCCCTCACGCTGTACTAAAAGTCTATACTACTCGCCCCGATACGCTGATGGGCGCGACTTACGTCGCGGTGGCCGCTGAGCATACGCTCGCTGCCGAGGCGGCGCTGGGGAATCCCGAACTTGCCGCTTTCATTGAGGAATGCAAGCACGGCAGCGTGGCCGAAGCCGACATGGCGACGATGGAAAAGAAGGGCATGGACACCGGGCGCTTCGTGATCCATCCGCTCAACGGCGAAAAGCTGCCGGTGTGGGTAGCCAATTACGTGCTGATGGGGTACGGCGAAGGCGCGGTAATGGCGGTGCCTGCGCATGACGAGCGCGATTTTGCGTTCGCGAAAAGGTACGGATTGCCGATCAAGAGAGTGATAGTGAGGAGTGAGGAGATAGGGGTGAGGGAGGCGGATTGCTCTTCACTCCTCACTCCTCACTCCTCACTGGAGGTCGCTATGGTCGAGCACGGCATATGCGTGAACTCAGGCAAGTACGACAGGCTGGATTTCAACCAAGCTTCCGATGCGATTGCCGCCGATCT
>SCSY01000316.1 GCA_004298625.1 Nitrospirota bacterium
GTGGAGAGATCTGCCAAACAGAAATTCTACAAAGGCTCCCATATAGAGATGTCCCAATTGGATGCCCAGATGGAGGCGTTGCAGAAGAATATAGACGCTTTAACCTATTCAAAGGAAGGTTCAGTTCCCATTCAAGGCGAGGAAGGTAAGTTGGAATTCTATATTCCCCTTACAAGCGTACCAGGGTTGAACTTTGATGAAGGCAAGCTCCTTCTCAATGTCAAGGCAAAGACAGGCGTCATTACATTGCTCACAAGTCAGCTTGAGCAGGCAAAACTTGACGAGGCCAAAAATATTCCAACTATTAATACATTGGAATGGGCTTATCCGCCGGAGAGACCTGTTAAACCAAAAGTCGCAATGAATGTTATTTTAGGATTTGTTGTAAGTCTGTTCCTGGGCATATTTATTATATTCTTTATGGAGTTCATTCAGCGGATGGATCAGGACCCTGAGACCGCGCCGAAGTGGCTGGAGATGAAAAAGGGGATTGCAGGACTATATAAAAGAAAAGGAAGGTCATAGGTAATGGGACATAGGTAATAGGTGATTGGCAATGGGTGATGCGTAAAACCATAATTAATTGTTCATGACTTATCACCTAATACCTAGCGTAAGCCCTTAACCTGTAAACTTGGGAGGTTGTTTCTATGTCCGGCTATAGAGAATTGAATGTCTGGAAGGAAAGTAAAGGGCTTGCTGTGAGGATATATCAAATTACACAAAGTGCCGTATTCGGAAAGGATTTTGGTTTGAGAGATCAAATCAGGAGGGCTGCGGTAAGTGTTCCGAGTAATATTGCAGAAGGTGATGAACGGGGATCGAATCGAGATGCTGTCAGGTTTTTATATATAGCTAAAGGGTCATTGGCTGAACTGCAAACTCAATTGGATATAGCCTTTGAGATTGGATATTTAAAAAAAGAGGAATTAACAGAGTTGTTCGACAAATCCATGGCAATAGGAAAAATGCTTGGTAGTTTGATAAAAGCTCGATCAAAAACTTTTTAACCCATTACCCATTACCCTTTACCATATTTTGGAGTTAATTATGAAAGCGATAATTCTCGCAGGCGGTTCTGGGACTAGACTGCATCCCATCACCAGGGTAGTCAGCAAGCAGCTCCTACCGGTCTATGACAAACCGATGATATATTATCCTTTGTCCATACTGATGCTGGCAGGGCTGCAGGACATCCTTATCATCTCTACTCCCCATGATTTGCCCTTATACGAAGAGTTGATGGGTGATGGGTCGCAATGGGGATTGAGATTTTCGTATACTGAGCAACCAAGGCCTGAAGGCTTAGCCCAGGCATTTATAATAGGTAAGGATTTTATCGGGGATGATAGCGCATGCCTTATACTCGGCGACAATATATTCTATGGCCATGGCCTTCCCGAACAACTGAGAAAGGCTGTGTTACGCAAAGACGGGGCCACGGTCTTTGGTTACTGGGTCAAGGACCCCGAACGGTATGGGGTTGTTAAACTGGACAGAAACTCCAGGGCGGTCAATATAGAGGAAAAGCCTGCTAATCCCCAATCCAATTGGGCAGTAACAGGTCTTTATTTTTACGATAACAAGGTCGTCGATATTGCCGCAAATCTTAAGCCATCGGCTAGAGGCG
>SCSY01000317.1 GCA_004298625.1 Nitrospirota bacterium
GGATGAGCTTATGCAGCAGACAACAGATATTCTTAACTTTAGAGAAGTAAAATGCAATGTCTATCCTCACCGGATAGCTTTCAATGTGCTGCCTCACATAGACAAGTTCCTCGAAAACGGATATACAAAGGAAGAGATGAAAATGGTGAACGAGACGCAGAAGATAATGGGCGACAACTCGATCAGGCTGACTGCAACAACTGTGCGCGTGCCTGTTTTCAGGTGTCATTCGGAGGCATTGAATATCGAGACGGAGAAAAAGCTCACCCCTAATGATGTGAGGGCACTGCTTTCAAAAGCTCCAGGCATTATTGTTTTTGATGCGCCTGAAAAGAATCTCTATCCTCTGCCTGTTGATGTTGCAGGGAAGGACGAGACTTATGTGGGCAGGATCAGGCAGGATGAATCAATAGAGAACGGTATTAATATGTGGATCGTTGCTGATAATCTCAGAAAAGGCGCTGCGCTCAATGCCGTCCAGATTGCGGAAAAACTCGTGGAAATGGCGAAGTAGAAGAAAGGGGTCAAGGGGCAAAGGTTTCTATGGGCCGGGTGATAGAAATATTTTTTTAACTTGAACCCTGTAACCCTTGAATCATAGAACCCTTTTAATATATGAACATTAAACTCACATCAGGCAAGAGCATCTCCTCATCAAAGGGCGAAAGCATTCTTAATGCCCTGAAGAGGCATGAGATATTTCTGCTCTCCTCGTGCGGTGGCAAAGGCACCTGCGGGAAGTGCCGCGTTAAGATCCTGAGTGGAAAATATAAAACCGAGATAACCGGCAAGCTCACGCAGAGCGACAGGGAAAAAGGCATTGTCCTTGCCTGCCAGACATTTCCCGAAGAGGATATTACAGTCGAGATACCGGAAGGGTCAAAGCTTGTTGTAGGGGACAAGATCGCACTCGCGAAATCAAAGGATCTGAATGAACTTCTCAAGTCCCTCAACGCTGAGATCACGCCCATAGTCAAGAGGCTCGATATAAAACTTCCGCCTCCCACAATTGAAGACTACATAAGCGACCTTGAGAGATTAAAGAGGGATCTGGAACTGAAAGGTTTTACGGGAATGAGATTCTCTCAGACATTCGCGTCCTCCATGGCTGACGAAATGAGAAAACATAACTGGGAGATACATCTAGCGTATGTAGACGGTCCCGAGGCCATATTCGTAACGTCCGAAAAACAGGTCTCCAGATACGGCATTTCCGTAGATATCGGAACTACGACTATCGTTGTCTATCTCATTGACCTCTCGGACGGAAAGCTTGTTGACGTCGGCTCAACATACAATTCACAAATAAGATATGGGGATGATGTTATCACAAGGATAATCTATGCAGCAGAGGGCAAGGGACTTGGTGAATTGAGGGAGGCTGTTACAGGAGACATAAATAACCTGTTAGAAACCATCACTGAAAAACATAAGATAAAAAAAGAAAGCATAGAGTCGGCAGTGATTTCAGGGAATACCACAATGACCCATATCTTCTGGGGGCTCGACCCCGAGCATATCAGGGAAGATCCCTATATCCCAACTGTAAATTTTTTCCCTATGTGGAAGGCAGGCACTGCGAGGATCCACATAAACAGCCAGTCTCCTGTTTATACAATGCCCTGTGTTGCAAGCTATGTGGGAGGAGATATTGTTTCAGGTGTTCTTGCCTCAAAGATGCACAGGAAGAGCGAGATAGCATTGTTTATGGATATCGGCACAAACGGAGAGATAGCAGTAGGCAATAATGAATGGCTTATGACGGCAGCCTGCTCTGCAGGGCCCTGCTTTGAGGGAAGCGGGATAAAACACGGTATGCGCGCGACAGAAGGCGCAATAGAGTCTGTAAAGATCGATCCGAAGACTCTCGAACTGTCTCTATGCATAATCGGAAATACAATCCCTGCAGGAGTCTGCGGCTCCGGGATGATAGATGCGATATCAGAGATGTTCTTTACAGGCATTATAGACCGGAAGGGAAAGTTTGTAAGGGAGATTAAAACCAACAGGCTCAGACAGGGAGATGAGGGATTTGAGTTTGTCCTTTACAAAGGCGAAAAAGACATTGTCCTTGCAGAGGTTGATATCGAGAACATCCTGAGGGCAAAGGCAGCCATATATGCAGGCATATCGCTGTTGATAAAAGAGGTCGGGCTGGGTCTCGAAAGCATCGAGAGGGTTTACGTGGCAGGAGGCTTTGGAAATTATCTGGATGTTGACAAGGCTATTATACTCGGGATGCTTCCCGACCTTCCAAGAGAAAAATTCAAATTCCTCGGCAATACATCAATTGCAGGTGCGTATCTCTGCCTGCTCTCTGAAAAAATGAGAAAAGAGGCAGAGGAGATTGCGAAGAAGATGACCTACATGGAGCTTTCTGTTTCAAGAAATTTCATGGATGAATACATGTCTGCGCTCTTTCTGCCGCATACGGATATGGGGCTGTTTCCGACAGTAGCGGGTTTATTAAAGAAGTGATTAAAGAATAATTCATGGAGGTTTAATTCGAATGTCTGAGTTTAGAGGAGTGACTGTAGTTAAAAAAGCAAATATCTATTTTGACGGAAAGGTGACGAGCAGGACCATCCTGTTCAAGGACGGCTCGAAAAAGACTTTGGGAGTAATGCTTCCCGGAGAATATGAGTTCAACACAGGCGATAAGGAAGTGATGGAGATTATCTCCGGAGAACTCGACGTGCTTTTGCCGAATGAGAAAAACTGGAAGGCAGTAAAGGGCGGAGAGTCTTTTGATGTGCCTACAAATTCAAAATTCAAGCTCAAGGTCAGGAGCCTCACGGATTATTGCTGCTCGTTTATTAGATAAAAATGAAATTTTTTCCGCTTGACAGAAAGTATCTTATCTCCTACTATTTCTAATCATGCTGAGTCATTCAACGACAAAGAAACTCTCTGCCGGAAATTTTTATCCTCTCGGCGCAACGCTCCATGGAGACGGCGTTAATTTCGCCATATACTCGCAGCGAGCGCATGAGGTATTCCTTCTTTTGTTCGATGACCCCAATGCGGAGCCTACAGACATAATACGGTTAGAGCACAGAAACCGTTACATCTGGCATACCTTTGTCCACGGCATTAAGGCAGGACAATTCTACGGATATAAGATCAGGGGGGAATACAATCCGGCCTACGGCCTTTATTTTAACGAGAATAAGTTCTTAATAGACCCTTATGCAAAGGCTGTCACAGGGAAGGCGCTGAATAAAGACAATCTCCTCTTGCCCTATGATGCCTATGCCGGTGAAAAACCTTACATCATTGATACGCGCGACAATGCGAGGGTAGTGCCCAAATCCATTGTGATAGACGATTTCTTCGATTGGCAGGGAGATTCTCCGCCTGAAATCCCTTTCGAAAAGCTTTTCATCTATGAGGTTCATGTGAAGGGTTTCACAGCCCACAAATCTTCAGGCGTAAAAAACCCAGGGACATATACAGGGTTCATAGAGAAGATCCCATATCTTAAAGAGTTCGGCATAAACGCCGTCGAGCTTCTGCCTGTTCATGAATTCCACAACGATGACTTTATCCTTTCCAAAGGGCTGAAGAACTACTGGGGTTATAACACCATCTGCTTTTTCGCCCCCGAGTCCTCATATGGAACAGGCAAAGAACCCGGCTGCCAGGTGCGTGAATTCAAGGCTCTTGTCCGGGAGCTTCATAAGGCAGGGATAGAGGTCATCCTCGATGTTGTCTATAACCATACTGCCGAAGGGAATGAATTCGGCCATGTACTCAGTTTTAAGGGGATAGACAACCCGACTTATTACGCGCTCACAGGAACTTCCCAGAGACCCTTCTGTTATTTCATGAATTGGACCGGCTGCGGGAACAGCGTTGATTTAGGGAATACGCCGGTCATCCGTTTTGTAATGGACTCTCTCCGTTACTGGGTGCAGGAGATGCACGTGGACGGTTTCCGGTTCGATCTCGCCTCTGTCCTCGGAAGAGAAGAGGGACGTTTCAGGCGGGCCGCCTCTTTCTTCGATGCGATCTCTCAGGACCCTGTCTTAAACAGGGTGAAACTCATAGCAGAGCCGTGGGACCTCGGGACATACGAGGTTGGAAATTTTCCTGTAGACTGGGCTGAATGGAATGGGAGGTTCAGGGATACTATTAGAAAATTCGGGAAGGGCGACCCCGGACAAGTCTCTGACCTTGGATGGAGACTGACAGGCTCGTTCGACCTTTACGGAGACGACGGCCGCTCGGCTTATAACAGCGTTAACTTCATCACCTGCCATGACGGGTTCACCCTCAGCGATCTCGTGACTTATAATTATAAGCACAACGAGGTCAATGGAGAGAATAACCGCGACGGCTCCGACGACAACAACTCATGGAACTGCGGATTCGAGGGCGAGACTTCCGACACGGAAGTAATTCGTCTGAGAAAACAACTCGTAAAAAACTATCTTTGCATGCTCGTTTTCTCCTCAGGCACGCCGATGGTCCTCGGCGGAGACGAGTTCATGAGGACGCAGAAAGGCAACAACAACGCCTACTGCCAGGACAACGAGATAAGCTGGTTTGACTGGAATCTCGCTGTAAAAAATGTGGATATCCTTGACTTTTTCAGAAAGGCTGTTGCCTTCACAAGGCGATACACAATCCTTCAGCGGAGGAAATTTTTCCTTGGAAAGGATCTGAATGCCGATAATATTCCTGACCTGAGCTGGTTCGGTACAGACGGCAAAGAGCCTGCCTGGCTGGACCAATCGCTCAGGACATTATGCTTCCGTCTTGACGGCGGCGAGGAGGTCTCAGAGAATGGATGCTACCATCTCTTTTTTATACTGAACACAGACCATGCCGCCAGGTATGTGGACCTTCCGAATAATGCCCCGGTTAAAAAATGGCTGCGCGTTATAGATACAAGCCTGCCGCAAGGAGAAGACTTTCTCGAACATGGAAAGGAGATGCCAATAAACCCTCCGGATCATTACATCGCAAACCCGAGAAGCGTCGTAGTCCTGCTCGGGACTGATTGATAGCAAAACCATGCAAATAATTGACATATTCCACCTATTGGCTTAAAATACCAATAATAAATGAAAGCCGAATTAATTAAATATGTAAAGGCAGTAGATGAATTCAATAATACCATCAAAATAAAGATATGGCAGTTGCCGGAATCAAGCGAAGATAAACCACACAGATATAAATATTCACTGGTTTATATTGTGGAAGATGTGAGGGTAATAGGCTATGACAATGCAGAGGGCAAAGGAGACCACAGGCATTATGAGAGTACCGAAAAACCGTATAGCTTTAAAAGCATAGAACGGTTGTTAGATGATTTTTATAAAGATATGGAACACTACAAAGGGGGTAAACATGAGAGTTAAAAAAATGAACATAGGGATTAAAAGCGTTAAGGAAATTTTAAAGAATACTGCAGAAACAATGAAAAGACTTGAACGTGGAGAAAGACTAAAACCTGTTAAAGAACCTGAAATCTATTTCACCAGTTTTGAGGCATTCAGAAAGGCCATGACACCCAAGAGGCTTGAGCTCCTGCATATAATCAAAACAAAAAAACCTTCCTCTATCAATGAACTTGCAAGGGTTGCGAAGAGGGATATTAAGAACATAGCGGAGGATGTGAAATATTTGGAACAGATCGGGCTGGTTGAGAAAAAAGAGACAGACCATAAGATAAAACCCATCATTGATTATGACAAGATAGCGCTTGAGATAGCGGTGTAGAGAGAAATCAGCCCCTTTGTCAGGCATTTTTTAGGATTTAATTTTTCTTTAAATTTTGATAAACTTTGAGCATTATTTATGAACAGCTTAAAGGTGAGATGAAAGATATAAAAAAATATTTTGAAATCCTGGGACTTAAACCTGGCGCATCCCTCGAAAAAGTAAAAGAAACTTATAGAGACTTAGTCAAAGTCTGGCATCCCGACCGCTTTGCACATGATCCTAAACTTCAGATAAAAGCACAAGAGAAACTTAAAGAGATTAATGAGGCATATCAAAAAGTTCAAGACTTTCTGGATAACGATTACAAATATCACAAATCATTTAAATCACAACCGCCGCCGGAGCCTCCCCCGCAATCTTCCGCATCAAATGTAAAACCGATTCGTTCAGGCAGACGCTGTTGTTGGATAATTTCCCTCCTGGTTTTTGCAGTTATCGTTGCTGTCGGCAGCTTAACAAAGGATGCAGCGCTAAAACAAATTATGAATGAATTTCAACTGAAAGAGCCTGAATTAACAACTTCTCTCTCAGATAAAGAGCTTCATAAAATGATTACAGAGTTTGAGAATTCTTATTTTAAGCCTGTGCCTGATCATGACCTTTTTATTCAGCCTAAAGCCCAATCTCTTTCAAATAAAAAAGCTGCTGCACTTTCACCTCCTGAGTCAGCGCGTATGCTGATAGCAAAAACACCTGTTAAGGATAAAAAGGAATTGCGCGTGCCCGAGACGGAGCCAAAATTAGTTATTAAAGATAAAGAAACCGGGCTTATCTGGACATGGAAAGCTAATCTTGCAGGCAATCCTATGGATTGGGAAGCTGCCAATTACTTTGTTCAGCAATTAAATGAAAAAAGTTATGCAGGACATAAAGATTGGAGACTGCCGACAGCAGATGAACTTAAAACTCTTTCAAGAAACTTGCAAAGATATAGCTTTGATTTTCATAATGTCCAGAAAAATTATTGGACCGCTACTTCCTCAATCGGGTATAAAGATAGCCTGGCAAATGTGGATATCGGCGATGGCTATGTGTGGTATGGCTCAGAAATTAATAAGACCTACGTATGGCCGGTCTGCAGCAGCCAAAATGTGCAAGATTGATGAGGTGGTTTATAAAGCTGATGCATCTCTGTATGCAAACTGCGTCCTGAATAATTTATAATATCTTATGAAGCTTTTGATGCATCTCTGCTGTGCAAACTGCGGCCTTTATCCCATCAAAACCCTAACTGAAAAAGGCATTGATATAACGGGATTATGGTTCAATCCCAATATACATCCATATACCGAATACTCGCTGCGTCTCGATGCAGTGAGGCAGCTTCAAAAACTCAGGACATTAAATATTGAGTATATAGATTTTTACGGGCTTAAGGATTTCATAGAGCAAACAGGAAATGGAGGAGAGAACCGCTGCCGCATCTGCTATACGATGCGTCTTGATAAGACAGCCATGAGGGCAAAAGAAATGGGCGTTGACGGATTTACAACCTCTCTTTTGGTGAGCCCTTATCAGAAGCATAATGTTATAATAGAAGTTGGAAGAGAAATAGAGAAAAAATACTCCGTGGAATTCTTCAGCGAAGACTTCCGACCCGGATGGAAAGAGGGAATTCGGATGTCAAGGGAACTCGGCCTTTACAGGCAGAAATATTGCGGATGTATTTATTCGGAGATGGAAAGGTATGCAAAAAAGATTCAAAATTCAAAATGGAAAATTTAAAAATTGTTGAATTTATGAAAGAATATAGAATTCAGAATATAGAATTCAGAAGAAAGGCGCGCCTTGCCTTAATTCCTTTTTTTATTCTAACTTCTGTCTTCTGTTTTCTGTCTTCTGTCTCATCCGCCGACACCATAAAAGTCCTTATCCTTGACGAGAACAACACGCGCATCCCTGAAAAAAACGAGCAACTTGAAAAAATCGGAACCAGGATGAAAGGCGACCTCCTTATCAGCGGGATTCATTACACCGGCGAAATCGAAGTATGGAAGGGTCAAAACGGACTTTATGTTATAAATGAAATACCCTTTGAAGATTACGTTAAGAGTGTTTTAATGGCTGAGGTTGGAACAAACTGGGAAATGGAGGCGCTTAAGGCACAGGCTGTTGTATCGAGGACATACGCCGTATATCAGAAAAATGCAAATGGAAATCCCTATTATCACCTTACGTCATCAGTGCTGCATCAGGCTTACAGGGGAGGCTCTGCCGACGCCAGGATAGCTTATGCAGTGGAAAAAACATCAGGCGAAATACTTACCTTCAACAATAAACCCATAGAGGCTTTTTATCACTCTACAGCAGGAGAAAGAACCGAACTGCCTGAAGAAGTTTTTGGAAAGAGCTATCCCTACCTTAAGTCGGTAGAGGCAAGCTGTGAGACCTCCCCATACTGGGTGTGGGAAAGAAAGATGCCGGTGTCGGAGGTAGAAAGGTCCTTAAACTTATCCGGGGTAAAAAATATAACTATCAAATCCCTTACGACAACAGGCAGGGTAAAAGAATTGAGCATTAATACCGACTCGGGTCAGGATACAATTAAGGCCACGGAGTTAAGGAAGCTGCTCGGCTGGCAAAAACTGCCAAGCACTAATTTCAGTCTGGTCAGAGACGGCGATTCCATAATCTTTGAAGGCAAGGGATATGGCCACGGGGTCGGCCTCTGCCAATGGAGCGCGCTTGAGATGGCAAAAAAAGGCAAGAGTTACAGAGAAATCCTCTCATTTTTTTATCCGGGAACAGAAATCCATTTATATGAAGGTCGCTGATTTTGATTTTTCCCTTCCGGATTCGCTGGTAGCAAAAAATCCTTCTGAAAAAAGAGACGGGTCAAATCTCCTTGTGCTTCACAGAGACGGCAAAAGAGACCATAAAAAATTTCACAACCTCCTGGAATATCTCAATGCAGGCGACATACTTTTACTGAATAATACCAGGGTATTTCCTGCAAGGCTTACAGGGATTAAACCAACAGGCGGAAGGATAGAATTTCTGCTTCTAAAAGAGACCGGCCCCGATACATGGGAAATACTATCCAGAAAACAATACAATGGCAGTCTCTCAATAGCAGAAGGGTTTTCAGCAGAGATGGAAGGTGGAGTTGCACGTTTCACATATTCAGGGGATTTCATGGATAACCTCTGGAGATATGGAGATATGCCTCTGCCGCCTTACATAAAACGCAGGCCTGAGCAAACCGATAAAGAACGTTACCAGACAATTTATGCTGAAATACAGGGCTCGATTGCAGCCCCGACTGCGGGGCTTCATTTCACCGGAGAGCTGATAGACAGAATAAAGGCAAAGGGCGTAAAGGTAAGATATCTGACACTGCATGTCGGCATAGGGACATTTAAAATGATAAAAAGTGAAAATATAGAGGAACACTCTATGGATTCCGAATATTTTGAAATAGATGCAGATATTATTGATGAGATTAAAAAAACAAAGGCATCCGGCAGAAGAGTTATATCCGTCGGGACTACAACGACAAGAGCAATTGAAGGGTATATGAGCGGTAACTTCAGGATACACGATACAGGATGCACGATACAGGATAATCATGCATCTTGCATCATGAATCATGAATCATCCCTTATAAGCGGCGCTACCGACATCTTCATCTATCCCGGCTACGAATTTAAAGCAGTGGATTGCCTCATCACAAATTTTCACCTCCCCCGCTCAACTCCGCTTATGCTGACCTCTGCCTTTTGTGGTTTTGATAGACTGAAGGAGGCATATAGCGCAGCCATCGCCCATAAATATAGATTTTTCTCTTATGGGGATGCTATGCTTATTTTATGAAATACAGGGCCGCTAAAGTAAGACCGAAGGAATCAATGTCAGGCAGAAAAATCATTATGGCGATTGTTGCGATCACCTCTGCCCTGAGTTTTACCCTCGGTTATTTTGTCGGCAAGTCTGCTTTAAAAGAAAACCTTTTGCAACCTCAGGGAAGCGAGCTCCGGCAACAGGCAATTGCAACACCTCCGCAGCAGGAGCCGGCGCCGGATACCCAGGCCCGGCCTGCTCAAGATTCAGAACAACCCCCTGTTACATTCGAACAATCTCCTGTTGCAAATGAAAAGACGCCCCAGGATAAACCAATGCCCCTGAAGGCAACTGCGGTTAAGGAAGAAAATAATCCCCCTGCTCCTCCCGCAGTATATACAATTCAGGCAGGGGCTTTCAAAAATCTAAAAGACGCATCGGCATTGAAACGCAAACTTGAAAACAAAGGGTATAAGGCATATATAAAAAAATCTGCTGACGAAAAAAATGTAAAGCTCTTCAAGGTCAGGACAGGCGATTTTACAGATAAGAAAAAGGCAGAGGATATTGCTCTCAAACTTAAAAAATCAGAGGGACTTAATGCCTTCGTGACTGTTAAAAACGAAGAAGCCCGCGAGGGAGATAAGGGTTCATCCAACCCTCGCGCTGATAAACAGGAGAAGCCACGGTAACAATAGAGATAGAGCTCAACAGCGAAAAGGAACTGACCTTTCTTTACAGCGGGCTTGAAAAAAATTTAAAGCTTATAGAAGACGCCTTTGGGGTAACTGCAAGCTTCAGGGGCAATAAGGTATTTATTCAGGGAGAAGCGGAACCTGCCGGAAGGGCGGAAAAACTCATCAACGAACTGCGCTCTATAAGTTCGGACGGTTATCTGCTTAAGCCGGAAGACATCCGTTATGCCATAAAATCAACAACTCCGGGGCATGACACCTCCCTTAAGGATCTCTTCCTTAATAACATTCCCGTATCCTCAAAAAAGAGATTTATAATACCAAAGACAGAGGTGCAGGGGCAGTATATCGAAGCCATGAGGAACTATGATATTGTGATAGGCATAGGGCCTGCCGGCACAGGAAAGACCTACCTGGCAATGGCGATGGCAATAAATGCCCTCATTAAAAAACAGGTAAGCAGGATAGTCCTTGCGCGGCCTGCTGTAGAGGCGGGAGAAAAACTCGGGTTTCTCCCCGGAGACATGTATGAAAAGGTCAATCCCTATCTGAGGCCGCTTTATGATGCGCTTTTTGATATGATAGAGGCGGAAAAGGCGAGCAAGTTCATGGAGCGAGGCATCATAGAGATTGCGCCGCTGGCCTTCATGAGAGGGAGAACTTTGAATGATTCGTTTATAATACTCGACGAGGCGCAGAACACAACTTCAGAGCAGATGAAGATGTATCTGACAAGACTGGGCTTTAACTCAAAGACGGTAATTACAGGAGACATAACCCAGATAGACCTGCCTCAGGGAAAAATATCAGGACTTATAGAGGCGGAACGGATACTGAATGACGTAGAGGGCATAAAGGTTGTGTATTTCTCCGAGAGAGACGTTGTAAGACATAAGCTTGTTCAGGAAATAGTAAGGGCATACGAGAGATATGAAAAACGGCATACAGAAGACAATAAAGGTCAGTAAGGTTGACTTAAAAAAATATTCGCTCCTTATTGTATTCGGATTTATATCCGCCATTGCAATACAGGAAAGGCTCGGGATAGAGCATCTGGCAGGAGGCGTGCTTACAGCCTCGCTGCTTTTAGTCATCCTCTACAGGGACATCCTGCGTTACAAACCCTCTTACCTGAAAAATTATAATATGCTTGTCCTCCTTGGCGTTATGATTGTCAGCACACTGCTCCTTGGAAGATTCTTCGGATATGTATTAATAAATCTGGCCCGGGGGATCGGCTTCATCCCCGTAGAAAGCGCCTTGTTCGGCATACCGATACCCGTAGGCGCCATGCTCGTTACACTGTTATTCGACTTTCATACCGCAATAGTTTTTTCTTTTATAGTGAGTCTTCTCAGCGGACTATGGCTTCATGATTCTATTTTCTCCGTATATGCCTTTGTAGGGAGCCTCACTGCCGCCTTCAGCGTTATAAGGTGTAAAAAACGTTCGGCGCTTCTGAGAGGAGGTTTTTATGTCGGCGTGGTAAACGCCGTTACTACAAGCTTCCTGCTTTTATTTGCAGGAGAATTTTTTACGGCAAAAGCAGCCGCATCCGTTATGTTTGCGCTTTCATCAGGCATAAGTGTTGTCGCCGTCGTATCCGTAATGCTTCCCTTGCTCGAATATATTTTCAAGGTGACAACCGACATAAGTCTCCTTGAACTCCTTGATCTGGAGCAGCCCCTCATGAAAAGCCTTATGATTTCGGCGCCCGGGACGTATCACCACAGCGTAATCGTAGGCAATCTTGTCGAGGCTGCCGCAGAGGCGGTCGGCGTGAACCCATTGCTTGCAAGGGTCAGTTCATATTATCACGACATAGGCAAGGTCAAGATGCCCGAATATTTCGTTGAAAACCAGGGCGGTTCTCTGAGCAAACATGATAAACTTACTCCTCACATGAGCAGCATGATAATCGGCTCTCATGTAAAAGAGGGGGTGGAACTTGCAAGGCAGTATAAACTCCCTGAACCTATCATAGATATAATAGAACAGCATCACGGCACGGGATTAATGACCTATTTTTATCAAAAAGCAAAAGAGCAGGAAACCGAGCAAAAACTTTCTGAAGAAGAATATAAATACCCTGGGCCAAAACCGCAGACCCGCGTAGCTGCGCTTGTTATGATGGCAGATGCTGTTGAGGCCGCATCCAGGGTGTTGAATGACCCGACGCCTGCAAGGATTACTGCCCTTGTTGACAGGATAATAAATCATATTTTTCTTGAAGGACAGCTCGATGAGTGCGAACTCACCTTGAAGGACATATCGGAAATAAAGAGCCACTTCTCGTATATACTGACCGGAATTCTGCATAAGAGGATTGATTATCCTGGTTTTAATTTTAACGGGGATTCCCAAAAAACCGCAAGGGCGCAATAATGACGGTCTTAATAAAGAACCGGCAAAGGCTGATAAGGATAAACCAGCAGGAAATAAATAGCAGGTCGCGGAAAGCCCTTAGACTGCTCGGCCTTAAGGGGACTGAACTCAGTATTCTCCTTGTGAACGATAGGGAAATGCAGAGATTGAATTTCACGCATCGGGGCATGGACAAGACAACCGATGTGCTTTCGTTTCCGCAAAATCCCCCCTTACCCCCCTTTAGCACAGGGGGGCAAGGGGGGATTACCGGCAGGGATGTTCTTCTCGGAGACATTGTCATAAAC
>SCSY01000318.1 GCA_004298625.1 Nitrospirota bacterium
CAGAGCAGAAGTCAGAAGCCAGAAGTCAGAAGTCAGAAGAACAAACCCCCAATCCCCAATCCCCAATCCCTAAACTCTACATCGTCGGCACTGGGCCAGGAAGCATCGAGCATATCACTCCTTATGCGCAGAAGGCAATAAGAAATTCCGATGTAATAGTCGGATACGGAACATATCTTGAATTGATAAAAGAATTAATAGACGATAAAAGGGTTGTCTCTACAGGCATGACGCAGGAAATTGACAGATGCAAGAAGGCAGTAGAGTTGGCATTGTCAGGCAAGACTGTTTCTGTCATCAGCGGAGGAGACCCCGGAATCTACGCTATGGCAGGACTGGTGTTTGAGACGCTAAAGAGCCATCAGCCATCAGCTATCAGCCATCAGCTGTTGGTAGAGGTCATCCCCGGCATATCTGCTTTGAATGCATCTGCAGCGAGGCTCGGCGCACCCCTTATGCATGATTTTGCAGCAATAAGTTTGTCGGACAGGCTCACCCCTTGGGATCTGATAGAGAAACGACTGGATGCAGCGGCATCGGCTGATTTTGTTATTGTCCTTTACAACCCCAAAAGCAAGGGAAGACAGGAACATATCAGCAGAGCGCAGGAAATTATTTTAAAGCACAGGTCTCCCGAGACGCCTGTCGGCATAGTAAAGGCAGCAATGAGAGAAAATGAAAATGTTACAATCACGATACTGAAAGATATGCTTAACTGTGATATTGACATGCAGACAACCGTGATTATCGGCAACTCAAAAACATTCAGATGGAATAATTGGATGATTACGCCGAGGGGATATGGAGGAAAGTTTAAAATTGAAAGTTAGAAGTTCAAAGTTAATCCAATCCCCAATCGTTGCTTTTCTCTGGGATGAGTCGTTTCTGTGGGGACTAATGGCTTACAAGGCATTGAAGGCCAATGGCCTGCCGTTTGAGCTCATACGCTCTGATGAGATAAAAAATGGCTGTCTCAAAAATTATAGAATGCTTTTTGTGCCTGGAGGATGGGCTTCTAATAAATTAAAGACGCTTGGAGATAACGGTATTTCCGAAATAAAAAAATTTGTGCGTAACGGCGGTAATTATCTTGGGTTCTGCGGAGGCGCGGGACTTGCAACAATGGACGGCATAGGGCTGCTCCCTATAAAGAGAATGCCTACAAAGGATCGTGTCCCGAGTTTCAGCGGAAGGATTAATCTTAGCCTGAATGTTCATCCAGTATGGGATGATATTAAGAAGTCAGGATTCGGCAAGAAACTAATCCCTAATCCCCAATCCCTAACCCCTGTTTTCCAT
Organism: Nitrospirota bacterium; assembly: GCA_004298625.1. Taxonomy (GTDB): domain Bacteria; phylum Nitrospirota; class Thermodesulfovibrionia; order Thermodesulfovibrionales; family UBA1546; genus SCSY01. Next base: position 1,300 of record SCSY01000318.1, read on the forward strand.
GCCTGGTGGCCGTCGCAGTTTTTAATAGAAGACATGGATATAAAGATACTCGCTGCTTACGGTGAGGCATTGCCTGATTCTTTCAGCTCGGACTTGAACGTGGGCGATGTGAACAGCAGCGGCGGCTGGGATCGATTTGAGAAAGCCTATGGAATTAATCTCGACCCAGGGCGCTTACTAAACGAACCCGCAGTAGTAGAAGGAACTTATGGAAAGGGCAAGGCCATCCTATCTCTTATTCATTTTGATACGCCTGATGATGCAAACGGAGCAGTAGTTTTAAAGAGCTTGTGGGAATATCTGGCGCAAAATGCTAACGCCCTCTCTTATCCCCCTCTTAATAACCCCCCCCAACCCCTTCTTAATTTAAGAGGGGGCGAGGGGGAGTTACGGGGGAGTTATGAAATCCAAAATCCAAAATTCAAAATCGTTGAACTTGTAACTATGCTTGAAAACGCCGTCAGCGATTTAATTGCTCTCGGCATCAGGAATTTTCTCTGGTTCTGGAGAAATCCCATGCTCTTACAGTGGCGGAGAGGCGTGAGAGGACTCGAATACTGCACGCTTTATGTGATGATAAAGGAGCTATCAAGTTTCAGCGGTCAGCTTTCAGCCATAGATAAAGAAAAATTACAGTCAATAAAAAAACTGCTAATCCCATTCACAGAGAAGGCAAAACAGCTTCTGATTCTGGAAAGGCATGCAATGCAGAATGGGCATATAACATACGAAAAGTGCGGCGACCCTGAAATGCAAAAAATCAGGACTGAGCTTTTTGGGAACTCAAAAAGTTACGGAGGATTATTTAAAGCGCTGATAAATGATCTGGACAGCATTCTATATTTCTTGATAAAGCAGCGATGATTTCACATAAGCCCCATTGATCCGATAATTTTTTTCCTTACTGCCTCATCAAATAAAATAGCTGCGTGGTTCAAAGCAAAATCATGATGCTCGTTGCAGAAAGGAAGCATTGAACTCTTTGCTGACACAAGCCCGTCGCCATATCCTTTTTTTAGTTCCTGCGGGTAAATTTTCCCCGGGATAATATTTTCAAGGATATCGGGAATAGAGAAAACAACTTCGGGTTCGAGCATCCATCTGTGTGAGCTGCGTTTTGAAATCTCCTTTAATTTCCACCTGTAGAGGCTGAAGAGACTTGGATTTGTGCCCCCGAACGAGAAGCCCTGTATCTTTTCATAATCATAGCCTTTTAATGTCCTGAAGAATTCCGAATCAGGCAAAAGCTCCTTGAGGGCCCTGCTCTTTATAAAATCAAGGATGCGCTTTATTGCATAGGCGCTTTTTTTTCTGTCTTCCTCATGTATTAAGGGGCTTATTATTGATGCAATGGGCGAGATATATGCGGCAAGTTTTGCCATGCTGCTTCCGTGATGGGGGGACGCCAATGTAATGAGTCCCCTGACTGATTTATCTCCACTCTTTAAATGCTCCAAATACTTCCTTGCAATAAGCCCTCCCCTGCTATGGCCGATAAGAATAATGCCCGAACTGCTTATTCCTTTTGCAAGTTCCGCAATATACGCGAGTTCCTTTACTGCGATATCAATCGGGCCTGCGGGCCTTTTCTGGCTCCATGCAATTACCGTATATCCCGAGGACTGTAAATCGGCAAAGGATGTCTTTAAATCTTTTTCTGCCTTGCCAGCTGAAAACCTGCTGTGCCTGATTCTTGGTTTTTCCGGGGCCGGGCCGCAATCTATGGATTCCGGTTTTTTGGAGAGTAAATATTTGATGGGGAAATTTCCGCCGAGCATCTTTGCTTCGTCAGGATTTACCCATATATTCTTATTCATTCCAAGTCCGTGGATAAATACAATTGCAGGCCTGTCTCGCCTGCCTTTATGGATTGTGACGTCGAGTTTCATAAGCGCTCTGTCCGGTTGTTTTAATAAATTTTTTTCTCCACCTGCGAGCATATCCCGTAAAGCATTCTTAATTCCCAGTCAGTCAGCCCTGCGCGTCCAATCAGGTGTTTGAGATTTCTCATTATCCTTGTCTCAAGGTCTCTGTTGCCTCTCGGTATGTATTCAAGAAGCCTGAGAGCTGAATGGATGCGCCTGTAAAGCATATCGAGTTGTTCACGCTTTACTAATTCAGGAGATGCTGCCTTATATTCCTTCCGGCCCAGTTCATAGGCCACGAGCAATACGCCCTGTGAAAGATTTAGCGAAGGGGATAAAGGGTCGGCAGGAATTGTTATCATAAAGCCGCATTCTTCGACTTCTTTATTGGACAAACCTTTGCTCTCCCTCCCAAATAATATGGCAACTTTATTTTTTCTGGCTGCGGAGATTATTTTTTTTACGGCGTCTCTTACCGGAAGGATAAGTCCTCTTCGTTTCCCTAATCTTCTCGTAGCTCCGATAACAATGCCTTTGTCTTTTATTGCGTCTCCGAAGTTTTTATGGACCGTTGCCTTTTCAAGCACATCGGCATCGTTGCACGCCATCTGCCTTCCTTCATCATTAAGAAACTCCACTGGATTTATCAGTTCGAGATTTTTAAACCCCATATTCTTCATAGCCCTTGCAGAGGCGCCTATATTTCCGGCTTCCTTTGGTTCCACAAGGATGAAGCTTATGTTATCCTTCCAGTCTTTCACGCTGTAGTTTATCAAGTTATATAAAAATTTGCCCTTCACAACAGCAGCCCTTTCCCTTATAATTGAACTAAAGGATGCAGCCATAGCTTATTTCCAAATGAGGAGGTGGACATGAAAACGATTGCAAAATTCATATTGATGGTTCTTAGCCTTTTAATTTTAGCGGGGTGTTCTTCGGTGAGTTATAAGAGCGGCTCGGAGCCGGAGAGGCATCCCGGACATCCGGGGCATGAAGTGCATTAGTTAAGAGGCTTTAATAAGTTTGGAACAAGAGTTTTTTACGGATTCAAAAGTTCCTTGAGTTCTTTGCCTACTTTGAAATGAAGAACCTTCTTGGCAGGGACATCAACACTTTCCCCTGTCTTTGGATTCCTTGCCTTCCTCGGATTTCTTGTCTTAAGCCTGAAATTTCCAAAGCCCCTTATCTCTATTTTCTCTCCTTTTTGAAGCGCCTCTTTTATGCTGTCGAAAACAGTTTCCATGACTATCTCTGTCTGTTTCCGCGTGAGTCCCTCAACCTTTTCAGCTACCTTGTCTACAAGAACTGACCTTGTCATAAAACCTCCGTATTTAACTTTAAGCCGTTAGTCTTAAACTGCCGGCTTGTCTAAAATTATATTAATTGCCGAATAAAATCAAGTCTTTTTATTTTTAGCAGCGCTTTTATTATTGTCTGTTATCCAGACCTCTATTGCAAGTTCAGGGCACATCCTGGCGCAGAATGCGCATCCTGTGCACTTATCCATGTGCTTGGGGGCTGCCGGGAAATAGCCCATTTTATTAAATTTTTTTTCCACAACGATTACTCCCCTGGGGCAGGCGGCGATGCAGTATTTGCATCCCTTGCACAGTTCTTTATTTATTGTGATTTTTCCTTTCATACGCTCCTTTCCGCCTCAGCGGATCTCCGATCAAGTAACTCTCCCGCGTGCCTGAGAGAGACGTCCGTTATCTTGCCGCTGAGCATCCTGGCGATTTCGGTCTTCCGCTCATCTTCTGAAAGCTCTTTTATTTTAATAAAAGTCCTGCCTTTTTTCTGGAATTTTTCCGTCATAATGTGAAAATCCGCTGTGGAGGCTATCTGAGGCAGATGCGTAATGCAAATAACCTGATGGGCCTTCGCAAGTTTTTTTAATTTCATGCCGACGCTGTCGGCGGTCCTGCCTCCTATGCCTGCATCAACCTCATCAAATATTAACACAGGTATCCTGTCAACATCAGCAAGTATATTTTTAAGCGCCAGCATTATACGCGAGAGTTCTCCGCCTGAGGCGACCCGTGAGAGGGGTTTCAGCGCTTCGCCGGGGTTGGCTGAAAACAAGAATTCAACGGTATCCATGCCGCTTGAAGACAGGGGCGAGGGTTTTATTTCAACCCTGAATTCTGCTTTCTCAAATGCAAGTTCTTTCAATATCTTTTCAACAGCGCTGCCTATCTCAGCTGCTGTCTTTTTCCTTTTTTCAGAAAGCAGGGTTGCTGTTTTAAAAAGTTTCTCTTCTTTTTCCTTAAGCTGATTTTCCGCTATTTCAGCTTTTTCGTCTGCCTGCCCGAGCGATGCAAGCTCTCTTTCAGCTTCATCCCTGTATCCGAGTATCGCATCTGTATTTTCGCCGTATTTTTTCTCAAGTTTTTTTATGGTCTCAAGTCTTTCCTCTATATTTTCAAGTCTGTTGGGATCGAGGTCGTATTTTTCCTTGTGTCCCCTGAGCGAAATAGCGCTGTCTTCAAGCAGGGGCATTGCTGCCTCAAGAAGTTTCAGGGTTTCGCCGATACTTGAATCTATGGAGGACATCTCTTTAAGTTTAGATAGGACTGTCGAGAGTTTTTCTATACATGCGCCTTCTGATTCATACAGCAAAGAATATGCTGTTTCCGTGAGTTCGTTCAGCCTGTTCAGGTTTGAAAGAATGGCCCTTTCGTTTTCCAACGTCTCTTTTTCCACGGGTTTCAGGGATGCGGCATCTATTTCGTTTATTTGAAAGGTCAGGAGGTCTATCCTGTGGGCCCTCTCTTTGGCATTTGTCTTAAGTTCGGAGAGTTCTTTCTTAAGGGACTGCACTTCGTGGAACATTATTTCCACCTCTGCCTTTTTATCCTGAAGTTTTCCATAAAAATCCAGCAGGGTCCTCTGGTTGTCAGCGGAAAGAAGGCTCTGGTGTTCGTGCTGGCCGTGCATATCAACGAGAGACCTGCCTATCTCGGAGAGACTCTGTATGTTGACGAGGGTATCGTTTATGTAAGCTCTGCTTTTGCCTGCGGATGATATGCTGCGCCTGAGTATAATGCTGTCTTCGGAGATTATTCCCATCTGCTCAAGCAAGCGATGGCCTGATACCTCAAAGAGCGCCTCAACCGACGCGTCTTTTTCCCCTGTTTTTATCATGTCGGTCTGGGCCCTTTCTCCGAGAGCAAGGCCGAGGGCGTCAACAATAATTGACTTGCCGGCGCCTGTTTCCCCTGTTAAGACATTCAGCCCGGTTTCGAATCGTATCGCGAGGTCGTCAATTATGGCAAGATTCTTTATCCTGAGTTCTTTAAGCATTTCATGAAGATAATACAATAAAAATTAAAAATCAAATTAAAAATTGAGGAATTCATCTAACTTTATGTTTTTAATTTTTCACGGCTGTAACAAGGGTCTCTGATTATTTCTTCAGTATCTTTCTTAGTTCCAGCGCGTTCTTTGGGGCATTGCCAAGGGCGTCATTATTAAAATACATAAAAATATCCTTGCCCTGTTTTATGAACTTGTTTATCAGCTTTGCATCACATTTAAGCTGTTCCGTGTTATAGCAGGAGACATATTTGCCGTTAGCGCTGTGCCTTCTTATGTATACGAAATCAGCGGTAGCCGGCACTTCGCACAGAAATTCAGGCTGGTCGGCTATGCACATGCTTATATTATTCTTTCCGAGCAATGATATTATCTTTTTATTTATCCAGCTTTTGTCTCTGAACTCAAAGGTGTTTTTTACCTTATATTGGCTGAGCACTTCAATAAATTTTCTCAGTTTTTCAAAATCAGCCTTAAAATCAGGCGGGAATTGCCAGAGGATAACCCCGAGTTTTTCCTTGAGGGCGTTGGCCCTTGAAAAAAAAACGTCGAGAGGCTCAACCGGGGCTTTTAGTTTCTTGACATGCGTTATAAACCTGCTTCCTTTTAAGGAAAGGGTAAAGCCCTGAGGGGTTTCACTGTACCATTTTGAAAAAGTCTCTTTTTCAGGAACCCTGTGAAAGGTGACATCCAGTTCAACAGACGAAAACTTTTTGCAGTAGTATTCAAGCCACAATTTTTTTGAAAGTTCATCAGGATAAAAAATGCCCTTCCACTCATCATACATAAAACCACTGCACCCTATCTTCACACACGACATAGAATATTATATCATATTATTGCCTTCTTTTGTCGGAGAATAAAGGTTTTTGCCTTCAGGAGGTGGAAGATGGAGAAACAGGGTTTGGATTCAAGACTGCGTTTGATTCAAAATGCAGACCTTAACGGCAAGGTCGTCCTCGTAAGATTCGACCATAATGTTGTTAAGGACGGCGAGATTAAAGACCCCTACAGGATTGACAGGACCTTCGGCACTCTCTATAACATAGTTGAGCGCGGGGGCAGGCCCATTCTCATGACGCATGTCGGACGGCCCAGGGACAAGAAGACAGGTGAAATCAAGTGCAGACCAGGCGAGGCAGTAGAGCCGATTGTTGAATATCTGGATCACAAACTGCACACAAAATTTTATATCCCAAAATTCGATATTGATCCAAGGCTCGGGATCACAGGAATTGACACATCCGTAAATCTGGCAATCAGAAGCCTTCGTGAAAGAAAGCTCGGGGGGATATATCTTCCGAACACACGCTGGTTTTCCGGGGAAGAGACAGAAGGCAAGGTAAGGGAAAACTTTGCGATTCAGCTTGCGGGCCTTGCGGATATATTCATAAACGACGCCTTCGGCTCATGGCAGCCCCATGCCTCGACCTATGACATTACAAAACTTCTGCCCTCGTATGCCGGATTCCTCATGCAGCAGGAAATAATGAACCTGAACTCTGTTATAAATCCTGAAAGGCCCTTTATAGCTGTTGTTGCAGGCGCAAAGTATGACACCAAGATTAAGCCGTTATATGCGATATACGATAAAGTGGACAAATTGATACTTGGAGGGGTGCTCTATAACACATTCCTCTGCGCAAAATACGGGATAAACATTACAGGGGTTTCGGCGAGCGATATCGAAGCAGCAAAAGACCTGGTTGCAAAGGATAAGAAAAATCAAAAGATTGTAGAGCTGCCGTATATTGTCGAGTCGGATACGCTTGAAGGCAGGCTTGAGGGAAAATACAGGACCATATCAATCAGGGATTTTAAGCAGGGCAATAAATACAATTATATCCTTGATATTGACCCGAAATCTTTCGAGGACAGCTTTGTTTATGAAAGCATATCAAGCGCAAAAACAATATTCGTTAATGCAGTTATGGGTTTCACGCCTCATTTTTCAGCGGGCTCTGCGGCATTGGACAGCACGATTGACCATAACAGGAGCGCTATAAAGATGTACGGAGGCGGGGATACGCTGCAGGAATTCAAAAACCTCTGTCCCGGATTGTATCTCTCGGTGCTCGATAACACCCAGTATTACTTTTTCACAGGCGGCGGCACTGTTCTGACCGCAATAGAACAGGGAAGCCCTTATGGACTAAAGCCCGTAGAGGCGCTGATGGAAAGTAAATGAGCTATGCTAAAATAGACATTGATTTTTTAAAATGACTGTTTTGAATAAAGGGAGGGTTTTATGGCTGACATCAAAAGAATAGGCGTCATCACAAGCGGAGGGGACTGCGGCGGGCTTAATGCCGTGATTAAGGGAGTTGCACGAGAGGCATTTTCGCTGGGCATAGAATCAGTTGTAATACCTAACGGTTATGCGGGTCTTTATAATCTCGTTGACCTGGAGCAGGTTGTAGTGTTGAATGCCGACAGGGTAAGCCGCATAGAGGCATCCCTGGCAGGGTCTGAGGCAGGTCATTCAAGGGTTAAGATAAGCAAGATAAAAGACGAAAGAAAATATGAACGGATAAAGGAGGGGTTGAAGAAATTCGGGATAGACGCCCTTATAATAAGCGGCGGGGACGACACGGGAAGCGTTGTTGTCGACCTGAATTCCCAGGGGATCCCTTGCATCCATGTCCCAAAGACAATGGATCTTGACCTTCAGCCCTACAGTGTCGGCGGCGATTCGGCGATTAACAGGATATCCATTTTCACCAGGGACATCAAGACAACAGGCATGAGCCATAACCGCGTTATTGTAATGGAAGTCTTTGGAAGGTATGTTGGGCATACTGCATTGAGAGGCGGCATAGGCGCCGAGGCCGACTGCATACTGCTGCCGGAGATCCCGGTTGATTTTGATGTTGTATACGAGCATATGAAGTCTGTTTTTTTTGCAAGGGTGCTGAGGAGCGATGTTAAGGCAGGGACATACATCATCGTTGCTGCAGAGGGCATTAAGACCGCAGGCGGTGAGCTGCTCTATGACGAGTCCGC
>SCSY01000319.1 GCA_004298625.1 Nitrospirota bacterium
TGTCGAACGGACTGCCGATGATGTCTTTATGCCTCTGACTGTAGGAGGCGGCATCGGCACACTCGATGATATAAGGCAGTTATTAAAATCAGGTTGTGATAAGGTTTCTGTAAACACCTCTGCCGTTAAAGACCCTTTTTTTGTGAGCCGCGCAGCAGAGAAGTTTGGAAGCCAGTGCATTGTTGTCGCTATTGATGCAAAGCGCGTTATAAGGGATATGACCTTCACGGATGATGAGACATGGATGAATGACGCATCTTTAGGAAAAGTATGCCTTGATTTGTCTGAAAATGAAAATCCCCCCTTACCCCCCTTTGCTAAAGGGGGGGAGGGGGGATTTTGGGCGATCTCCACTCACGGCGGAAGAAAGATGAAAAGAATAGATGCAGTAAAATGGGCGAGGAAGATGGAAGAACTCGGCGCAGGCGAAATACTTCTCACGAGCATGAACAGGGACGGGACAAAAGACGGGTATGACATAGAACTCACGAGAACTATTGCAGAGGCGGTGTCTATTCCTGTTATTGCTTCCGGAGGCGTAGGCAATCTTGAGCATCTCTATGAAGGCCTTGTTTACGGCAAGGCAGACGCAGCGCTGGCCGCGTCAATATTTCACTACAGGGAATACTCTATTAAAGAGGCCAAAGAATATTTAAAGTCAAAGGGCGTTACAGTAAGGCTGTAAATACTCTGCTTTGCTTCTCTATTCTGTATGTCTCAAGAAGGCTTTCATCAGCAGGCGCAACTCTCAGAGTGTAAGAATGGTTGTTTTTGAATACTGTTACCGTAACCTCAGACAGATGTTTTCCATCAGAATATCTTGCGCAGACTGCCCCGGCGATGCTTATAAAATCTTTTGCATCTCTTCCTGCAAGGAGCGTAACCGGGCTTCCAAAATCTTCGACGCTTAAAAGATAATCCCCCTCTCCTGCAAAAGGCACGATCCTGTCATTCTCTTTCTCATCCCTTCCGACTATCACCTTGCAAGTTGAAGACATCCTGAAGTGCCTGCCGAGTCTTAACAGATGAAGGTCATTCAGAGACGGGTCAGGATTATGCTTAAGAAGTTCTCTCAGCCTATAGGAATAATTCGGCTCTGTGAGAAGACATCCTCCCGCAGGCATTGGATATTCTGTGAGCCCGAATTCCTTTGCGAGCGCCATCTGTTGTTTTCTTGAACGGCCGTGAAATGCATAAAGCCTTTCCCTGTCAACAATGCCTTTTGTTTCAGGGATTGTCTGTCCGAGGAGCTTTGCGCTCAAGGGTCTTAAGACAAGCCCTGATACCCCCGCCTCTTTATCAATCATGTAAAGTGTGTTTCTCATCTGGCTCATCGGCCTCTGGCCGACAACCTCTCCCGTGACTATAAAATCAGCCCCTGTTATGCCCATCAATTCTTTTGCCTCTTTGAGCATAAGGATCCGGCAGTCAATGCAGGGGTTCATATTTCTTCCATGACCGTGCTTTGGGTTTTTAACGATCTCAATGAACTTATCCGCGAGGTGGCAGAGCTTAACCTGAAAACCGAATTTCTGAGCGGCGGAGAATGGGTCCTTGGAGCAAGAAGATTTATCGGATATGTCGCAGCCGAAATGCGTGAGGAATGTTACGGCAGTGACATCAATCCCCTGCCTCAGTACGGTCAGAATTGCGAGCGTGCTGTCCAGCCCGCCTGAAAATAATGCTATTGCCTTAGACATGGTTTTATTATAACAGAGCTACACGTGGGGAATTATCTCTGAGCGAATTTATTTGTGATATTCCTCAAGTAATATTTAAATATCTTCTCTGCCCAGTCCTGGGCTGCTGCTTCTCTCTTCTTGTCTCTTGAAAACTGCTGAAACATGCGCGCAAAAAAAGGTATAATCTCGTATGCAATTAAACCGTCTTCTAAAAACATTAATCCGCTGGGATTCGGCGCGAGCCTGAGGGGAAAAAACATGCACGGAGTATGCCCCTCATGGCTGTCATTCATACTTTACAATCCCGTCCGCAAGGCCTTTACCGATAGGGAAAGGATACTCGACGAGTCAGGGATTACCGCTGGTTCGGTTGTCCTCGAAGTAGGACCCGGAAACGGGTTTCTCACAGAGGCTATTGCAGCGAGGGCCAAAAAGGTCCAGTCAATCGAAATTCAGGAAGGCATGGTACGGAAGCTCAGAAAGCGCACGCTGCCCTTCGGCGATAAAGTCGAGATAATTCTTGGGGACATCGCTTTCATGCAACCGGCGCCAGAGGCATTCGATGTCTGCCTGCTTTATTACTCTTTTCATGAGATAGCGCTAAAGGATAAGGCTGCGGAAAATATTGCCCGGGCGATAAAAAAAGGAGGCATCCTCTCCATCTACGAGCCTTCAATTGAAGTGAATAAGACCGGCATGAGGGAAACGCTCGACCTTTTTGTTCACCTGGGTCTTGAAAAAGAAACGGAGCGCGCCGGTATATTCACCAGGTTTGCGCGAATGCGGAAGGAATAGCAAAAAAGTATGGCAAGAAAATTGATTTTGTAATATAATGTTACAGGATTACTTTAAAGTAAAGGAGACAACTATGGGTAAAAGAATAAGTTTTGTAATATTTTTATTTGCCTTGATTTCCATTTTTGCCTTTTCTAAGGCATACTCCCAGGAAA
>SCSY01000320.1 GCA_004298625.1 Nitrospirota bacterium
GGGCAGGTTTCATAAGCGCAGTTATTGACTTCCCTGCATCTTTTCCTTTGATGAGAAACGATGGGAATTATAACGACGTTGCCGAATGTATCCGGCGCGTTGATTTCCTGCGAATTTTTTATCGCCGGCTTTGCTTCCCTTATGGTTTTTATAAACGGGTGCTCGCTCGCAACCGATATCTCAATATCACAAATATTGTTATCAACGCCTTTTTTGAACTCCTGCAGGAGAAGACCTGTCTCTTTATCAATAAGACATAGGGCGCTATATCTATAGCCCAGATGGCTGATTATGGCGTCTAAAAATTGATCTGCAATTTCCTTCAGGTCGCGGTCGCCCCTGAAGGCATCTGATGAAAGCTCGGCAATAGCCCTTAGTTCTTTAGTCTTTTGCCTGACGGCGCTCTCCATGCTTATATGTGATTGCTCTATGCTGTCAGCCATCTCATTAAAGCACGAGGCGAGGTCTCCAATCTCATCGTCTCTCTTTAAGACGATTCTATGGTCCAGGTTTCCATTTCTTAGAAGATTGGCGCCCTCGGTGAGGGCTTCTATTGGCCTCAAGATCATCTTCCTGAGAAATATGATCAGGAATAACTCGCTGATGAGGCCGATCAGTATTGAAAACCCAATAAGCCTTTTTGCCGTCTCATTTAACTGGGCATGAGCTTTTCTCAGAGACGTCTTAACTATAATCATCCCTCTTGTTTTATCTCCGGGGCTGTGACATCCATGGCATCTGAGCTCATTTTTTAAGGGCTTAAATAAAATAAGCTCCCCGTTTGATCTTATTGAGGTTTCCTCATGGGCAGCAAGTATTTTTTCCGGCGCTGTAATGTAAGTGTTAAAAGCAGGTTGCCCGTTGTTGCCTGCGATTCCTATTTCCATTTCGCCGGCCAGGCTGAACTCTTCGACATGCTGCGCAACAATCAGGGGGTCTTTTTCCACCATTGCGGATGAGAGATGTTTTGCAAACATCTCTGCAACCTGCGAGGCTCTCTCCGTATATATATTGAGTATTATTGCCTTTTCTCTCTGGAATATAACGTAGGTGAGCAGTCCGAAAAAGAAGACTACGCCGACAAGGAGTATCCAGAACGATTTTTCGCTGAGGGTCTTTTTGATGTTAGTTCCCCTTAAAAAGATAACTTAAACTTTTGTTTTTATAATAAAACTTTGTCGTCCAAAAAATCCAATGAATAATAAAAAAAACGCCGCTGTCCGTGGGATGTGGACAGCAGCGTAGGGGAGGTAACGAGGCGCTTAATTGACTATATTTATAGCAGACCGTATATGCTTTGTCAAGAAAAATATTTAGATAATATATTAATTAGAATTTTAGGGCGTATTGCCTCCAATCTCCCACTTTATTCGGGGATTTGATCGAGATGCCCATTTTCTCCTATTTATGGTATTTAACATAATATATCTTATCGGACATAAGCTATGAACATTGGTTGTTGGTAAGCTGTTATTAATCCTGGTTCAATCATGCGCAGACTTATGACAGGGCTTGCTTTTAGCGGTTATGAGCGACTTTTAGGCAGTATGAAAAATATTTAAAATCAACTACTTGCGGGATATAATCGGGACGCCGACAAGCTGCCCTTCCCGAAACCCCTCAACACGGGCATTTACAAGGGTTCCGCGGGAACAAGCCCCTTGTGGCATAGCAATTTTCAGGTAATTGCCTGAGGTCCCGCAGCATACTCCATCGTAGTTTTCTTCAACAAGAACATTAAGGGTTTTTCCAAGCTGCTTTGTCATATACTCCACTTTTTTTCTCCCGTTAAGGTCATCCAGGACGCGAGCCCGTTTCTTTTTTAGCTGAAATGGCGTATTATCAGGCATTTTTAAGGCCTTTGTGCCTGGCCTTGCTGAAAAAGGAAATATATGCATATATGATATTGGAAGGACTTCAAGTAATTTATACGTATTCTGAAACTCTGCCTCGCCTTCTCCCGGAAAACCCACAATTATGTCGGTTCCTATAGCAATTTCAGGTATTTTTTTACATATCTCCTCGATTTTAAAGGAAAATTGTCTGGAATTATACGGCCTGTTCATTGCCTTCAATATATTATCATCACCGCTCTGAAGCGGTATATGCAGGTGGTTGCAAACTCTCCTGCCTGAAAGAACCTCAAGGAGATCATCATCAACCTCTCTAACACCTATAGAACTAAGGCGAATTCTACAAATTTTTGTTTTTTTAAGAATAGTTATGAGTAAATTTGAAAGTGTTACATTAGGTTCTAAATCGCGTCCGTAAGCCCCCAGGTGAATGCCTGTCAGAACTGCTTCTTTATATCCCGATTCAACTGCCTTATCAATCATTTCGACAACAGTCTCAGGCTCTACGCTTTTTGAAATGCCCCTGGCCTTTTGTATGGCGCAGTAGCTGCAAGAATAGTTACAGCCATCCTGAATTTTAATGAACAGCCTGCTTCTTCTTTCCGCAGGTAATCCCCCCTCACCCCCCTTTAGTAAATGGGGATTATCTGCACCGTCCTTTGTAACTATGTATGTTTTATCAATTATTTTAGTGACAATATCCGGCTTATGGTCGTTATCTATAACCTCTGCTACGCCTTCCATAGCCCTAACGCTTTCCCGGTTGAGTTCGGAATAACATCCGGTTACAAGGACGCGCGCCCCTGCCCTGTGAGCCTTTCTTATTAACTGCCTTGACTGGTAATCGCTCTTTGAGGTTACTGTGCAGGTGTTTATGATGCACACGTCGGGTTTTTCCGAGATGTCAACAATTTTGTGGCCGGATTTCTCTATGCCCCCCTCGATTGCAGAGCTTTCGGCCTGATTTACTTTACAGCCGAGGGTTAAAACAGAGATTTTCATCTTGTTAGCTGAGAGCTGATAGCCGGCAGCTCTCCGACAAGGGAGTGCCTCATGGCTCTGACGATCTCAACCTTCACTAAGCGCCCTGCAAATGAATCATCCCCGTTAAAATTCACTATCTTATTGGTCCTGGTCCTGCCGGTCATTTTATTGTCCCTGGATTTGCTGATTCCTTCTACGAGAATCTCCTGAACCGTTCCTTCAAGAGCTTTGTTCTTTTTTAAGGTAATTTCATCCTGAAGATTAAGTATTTCAGCAAGTCTTTGTGATTTGACGGAATCGAAAACCTCTTCTCCCATTTCAGCAGCCTTTGTCCCGGGCCTTGAGGAAAACTTAAAGGCAAAGATGCCGTCGAATTCCACAACCCGAAGAGCCTTTATGGTTGCGCTATGATCTTCTTCGGTCTCGGAAGGAAAGCCGGTGATAATATCCGTTGTTATTGCTATGGCAGGTATTTCTTTCCTGAGTTTTTCTATTTTTTTCATGTATTCATCATAAACGTATCCCCTGTTCATAAGCCCGAGTATTCTGCTTGAGCCGGATTGCAACGGCAGGTGAATGTGTTCGCAGACCCTCGGCAGTTCTTTTATGCATTCAGTCAGTTCTTCCGAGAAGTCCCTTGGATGAGACGTGACAAATCTTATCCTCTCTATGCCGGCGATGCCGTTTATCTCCCTTAAAAGCCCTCCGAAGTCTGTCTCGCTCCTGTATGAGTTCACATTCTGTCCCAGCAGCGTAACTTCTTTAAGGCCGTCTGAGGCGAGCTTGCGTATTTCCTCGTATATGCTTCTCGTAGGTCTGCTTTTCTCCCTGCCCCTTGTGTAGGGGACTATGCAATAGCTGCAAAAGTTATTGCAGCCATACATTATGGATACCCACGCCTTAAGCCCGTCTTTTCTCGATACAGGAAGGTCGTAGCCGCTGATTTCCGGGTCGTCTTCGGTTAGGACTGCGGTCCCTTCCGTCTGTATTATGCTGCTCAGTCTCCGGAGATTTTGCGGGCCGAATACATAATCAACCTGAGGGCTGTTTTTTATTATGGCCCGGCCCTGCTGCTGCGCAATGCAGCCTGCAACCGCTATCTTGAGAGAGGGTTTTTCCCGCTTCAGCGCCTTTGTTCTGCCGAGCTCGCTCCTGAACTTCTGTTCCGCCTTCTGCCTTATGCTGCAGGTGTTGAAGATTATAAGCG
>SCSY01000321.1 GCA_004298625.1 Nitrospirota bacterium
GCAGATATAGACAGGGTTGTTACAGGAGTAGAAGGCAAGATTAATCCTGCCATGGATAAACTTAATAAAACAATGGATAATGCAGAAGAGGCAACATCAAGCCTTAAAGATGCTATTGAAAAGTCCGCCCCAAAAGTGCCCCGGCTCCTGGATAAAGGCGAAGATACCCTGAACGAGGCAAATGAGGTTGTAAGGTCATTAAAGCAGGTGTGGCCTATCAGTTCATATGTCGAAGAGCCCAAAGACAGCCTCCTGCAAGGTGACAGCTATGAATAATAGGTGTCAGGTGTCAGGTGTCAGGTGTCAGTCAAAAAAATTAACCCTCATAAATAATTACAGGGCACTGATCACTTTCGTTTTGATGTTCACTGTTCACTGTTCACTGTTCACTGTTGTCGGCTGCGGTGGGCCCGAAGCCCCGACTCTCTCATCAATCCATGCTCAGGCAGCAGGATATAACCTGAATGCGGCAAGGGCCGCTGAGAAAGGCGATTACGAAAAAGCGCTGGATAATTATGAGGAAGCCCTGAGGATAAACCAGTCAATAGAAAATACAGAGGGAATAGCCGTAAACCTTATAAACATGGCGGTCATCTATCAGAAGCAGGGGAATATATCCGAAGCTGAAAAATTAATTGATATGGTTTTTCTTATCCCTGATATCAACGACTCAATAAAGGCAGAGGCAGCTTTTGAAAAGGCCAGGCTTTACTTAAAGGCAAAGGAACTTGCAAAGGCAAGGGAATGGGTTAATAAGTCCTTGTCCTTGAATAAGGGGATTCGAGAGGGAAGCAGGTGGAATCTTCTGGGGAGGATAGCCCTTATGGAAGGCAATTACGCAGAGGCCCTGACAGCGGCAAATACTGCGCTAAAGCTCAATTCAGGCAATAAGCAGAGAGCAGAAGAAGCAAATTCCCTGCGACTAACAGCAGAAATAAAAGCGCTGTCGGATAAATTTGAAGATTCCATGTCATCTTATATAAAGGCACTGGAGATAGATAAGGAATCAGGGGACAGCAAAAAAATCGCCATGGACCTCATGGGATTGGGGGAGGTTTCATTAAAGTATGGCCGGCTGCAGGATGCCGTGAATTTCTATATAAGGGCCTATACTGTCAGTGGGACTGCCGGGGATATGGAAGGCGCATCAAAAGCCGCAGGGTCTCTATCTGAGGCATACAGGAAATCAGGCGATGATAAAAAAGCTGAGGAAATTTTAAAAACAAAAAGCGACCTGGATAAAAAGAAATAGATGCCGTATGAAATTCGATATTATCACGATCTTTCCTGAAATCTTTAATGCCTATCTCAACGAGAGCATTATAAAGCGAGCCATTGAAAAAAAAATAATCGAGGCAAAGGTCCACAACCTGAGAGATTTTACAACAGACAGGCACAGGACCGTTGATGATTATCCTTACGGCGGAGGTCCCGGGATGGTCATGAAAACTGAACCTTTTTTTAATGCTGTAGAGACGATAAAGTCCGACGGGATTCCGAGGCGCACTATCATGCTGAGCCCTCAGGGAAAAGTATTCAGCCAGGACATGGCGCTCTCCATGTCAAGAGAAAATCATAACCTGATCCTTATATGCGGCAGATATGAGGCTGTTGATGAAAGGGTGAGAGAAAACCTTGCCGATGAAGAAATCTCCATAGGGGATTACGTTTTGACTGGCGGAGAACTGCCGGCTTTGGTTATAATAGATGCCGTTGCAAGGCTTATTCCCGGAGTATTGGGTGATGAACGCTCTAAAGAAGAAGAATCCTTTACCTGGGGGATACTTGATTATCCGCATTATACCAGGCCGCCAGAGTTCAGGGGGCTTATGGTTCCGGAGGTCTTGCTTTCGGGAAATCATAAGGATATATTAGTATGGAGAAGGAAGGAGGCATTGAGACGAACAATGCAGAAAAGGCCTGATCTCATTGGGAAGGGTTTACTTACAGATAAAGATTATAAATTGGTTTCAGAGATAAAGGAGGAAGAAGGATGAATCTGGTAAACGCAGTTGAACAGGGGTATATGTCGGATATCCGTCAAGGCGGAAAAGAAATCGCGGCATTTAATGTCGGCGACACGGTCAGGGTATTCGTAAAGGTTGTAGAGGGCGACAAGGAAAGGCTCCAGCAGTTTGAGGGCGTTGTCATTGCCAGGCACGGGGGCGGCACGAGGGAGACCTTTATGGTAAGAAAGATATCGTTCGGAGTGGGAGTCGAAAGAATATTTCCCCTGTATTCTCCGGTCATAGACAGAATAGAGGTTATAAAAAGGGGCTCTGTCAAGAGGGCCAAACTCTATTATCTGAGGGGCAAAAAAGGCAAGGCTGCAAGGATCAAAGAAAAAGAAAGGGAAAACTTATAAATAGGGATAACCATGCCTATCTACCGGTATGATGAATCATTTCGTGAAAAAGGGTTCAGGAGGATTGCCGGCATAGATGAGGCGGGAAGGGGTCCGCTTGCAGGTCCGGTTGTAGCCTCTGCCGTTGTTATGCCGAATGATGGAAGGATAGATGGATTGAGGGACTCAAAGAAGGTCCCCGAGAAGGAAAGAGAGATTCTTTTTTGGGAGATTCTAAGCTGCTGCAAAGATGTAGGCGTAGGGATCATAGAGGCTGAAGAGATAGACAGAATAAATATCCTGAGGGCCACAAGACTTGCAATGGAAAAGGCAGTGAAAGACCTTTCATCAGAGCCTGATTTTTTGCTTATAGATGCGGTTAGCCTTACCTCCCTGCATATCAGGCAGATTTCACCGATTAAGGGCGAATCTGTCAGCGCATCCATAGCAGCGGCCTCGATAATAGCAAAGGTCGTAAGGGACAGATTAATGCTGCAGTATCATAAAGTCTATCCTGAATACGGCTTTGAGAAGCACAAAGGTTACGGCACTAAAGAGCATGTGGAAAATATTCAGAATTACGGCCCTTGCCCTATTCATAGGAAAACATTTGAAAAAGTTATGTCTTTAACTCTTCCCCTGGAGGCTTGATGGATCAGGAAAGAATAGATGAGGCATTGGAGCTTGCATGGCTGATGGAAGAGGAAGGGCATCATGAGCTTAATCGCTTCAAATTAAATTCCGATGACGTAAATTTTGATGAACTTTTAAATGAGCTGACAGGGCAGTGCCTTATTGTTATTGGAAATGAAGAAGCTAAGTTTACGGAAAAGGGCCGCGCGCGCGCAAAAGGGCTTATAAGAAGGCATCGTCTCGCAGAACAGCTTTTTACCGAAGTCTTTAAACTTACCGAAGACCTGGTTGATGCAGATGCCTGCAAAATGGAGCATATCCTGAGCGAAGAATTAACTGAAAGCGTGTGCACCTTTCTGGGACACCCTCCAAAGTGTCCTCACGGCAAGCCGATACCAAGAGGCGAATGCTGCAAAAAATATACTATAGAGGTAGAGCCGTTAGTTGTGCGGTTAAGCGATTTTGAGGTCGGCTTAAAAGGCAGGATAGTATTTATAGTCTCAGCCGAAACAGCAAGATTAAATAAGCTGGGTTCCATGGGGATAACTGCAGGCAGCATTATCAGGCTGTTACAGAAAAAACCCTCTTATGTTATACAGATTGATGAAACTTCTATCGCAGTTGACCCTGATATCGCAAAAGAGATATTCGTCAAAAAGGCTATTTAACGCCGACAGGAAGGACAACGGTAAATTTGGTTCCCCTGCCTTCTTCGCTTTCTACGTCAATCCTTCCATTGTGGCTCTGTATTATCTTGTAGCTTATAGATAAACCCAGGCCCGTGCCTTTCTCCTGCTTGGTTGTAAAAAACGGCTCGAATATCCTTTGCAATATCTCCTGAGGAATGCCTTTTCCCGTATCGGAGATCTCGATATAAATGTTGTCGTCCCTGCCCCTCCTGGTGGCGATGCCGAGACTGCCGCCGTCCTGCATGGCAAAGATGGCATTATTTATAATATTAAGAAAAACCTGCTTGAGCTGATTTGCATCCCCTTCTATAACGGGGACGTCTTCGTAGGATTTGGATATCTTTATGCTCGAGTCCTTAAGCGGAACAGCGGTAAGCGCAAGCACCTCCGACATTATATCATTTATCCGTATCTCCTTAATTTCAAGCGGCCTTTTTCTCGAGAACTCAAGAAGTTGATGAACAATGTCTCTGGCCCTTAAGGACTCTTTTTCTATCACCTCGATATCTCGCATTATGTTGTTAATGTCTTTCTCTTCTTTTATGAGTTCCGAATAACCGAGAATGCTGGTGAGAGGATTGTTTATCTCATGGGCGATATTTGAGGCCAGCTCTCCTATGGCTGCAAGTTTTGCCGCCTGCACAAGTTGTTCCTGTGTCTCCTTGAGCTCCGCCATCTGTTTTCTCAGGTTTTCGTAAAGCTTCGCATTTTCAAGCGCAACAGAAATGTTATTTGCGAGTATTCCGAGTATCCTTGCATCCTCTTCGGAAAAATCTCCTGACTTTTTATTTGCAGCCCGGATAGCCCCGATAAGCTCGCCTTTTTGCCTGATCCAGATAAGCATTATGTTTTTTACATTCAGCCCCCTGTCTATTTCGCCCAAAGGCAATGATGCCGCATTATCGTTCACCATTAAAGGCCTTCGATTGGCGGAGCGACAGATATCAATAAAATTTTCCCGTGGTATTTTTATGCGCGCTATCTGCTCCGGGGCAAGTCCGAACGCAGGGGATCTATGGGTAAACAATTCATTGTCCTTATCAAGCAGCATGACTCCGCCCTGTTCAATGTCAACAAGTTCCGCTATCCCGTATGAAACTTCCCTGTAAATATCTTCAACATTTGTTATGGCATGAAATGACAGGGTAATCCTGTATAAGCCCGACAGCCTAACAAGATGCTGGATTATCTTTTTGTTATTTTCATTAAGGGTAATGCTCATGTCGTTGAATGATTCCAATAGTTCCTTGAACTCATCTTTTCCCACATAAGAGGTTGTATAGCCGAGCTCGCCGGTTTTTATCTTCCTGGTTGCCTTGAGGAGCTCGGAGACCGGCTCGGTGACTCCCCTGGTTAATGAGGCGGCGATGGCAAGGGCTATAAAGAAGCATAAGAGCAGGGTGACTATAAGGATTATTCTCGAACTCGAAACGTCTCTTATTGCAGCTATTGTTTTTTCATTAAGCCTCTGATTGGCGATAAGCGCCATCTCCTGCGTCTTTGTGAGAATCATAGTCCCTATATTTGCGGCCACAATCTGAAGCCTTTCAACTCGTTCCTTTCCTGCCGTGGTGGTAATAAAGGTGCTCAGGGCCTCTTTGTATTGCTCTGTCAGGTCTTTTATTGTTTTTATTTTTTCAGTTATTTCCGGGCTGTGGTGGCATCCGCTACACTTCTGCACCGCATTATCGAGAGTTGCGACATTCTCTACAATAACGTCCAGCTCCTTGCCGAATGAAGTTCCCAGCGTGTAAAGATGCGACTGAACGGTCTGGACATTTATAACCAGGTCCTGCCTGAGTATCTCCACCTGGTGCAGGGTTATCAAA
The DNA here is from genome assembly GCA_004298625.1 of Nitrospirota bacterium. Taxonomy (GTDB): domain Bacteria; phylum Nitrospirota; class Thermodesulfovibrionia; order Thermodesulfovibrionales; family UBA1546; genus SCSY01. The sequence continues at coordinate 5,496 of SCSY01000321.1, forward strand.
GTATCCAGCCTGGTGGTAACCCTGAGTATGTAAAACATCGTCATTATTGCGCCGAGGGTAAAAAGCAGGAATAAAAAAAATAATGAAAGGATTATCTTTTTCTTCATCTGGTCCCTTTATACTCCCTTATGTTGATCTGCGCCCGTCTTGCCAGGCTGAACACAGGGTTGAAATCTTTTACTTCTGCCTCTACAAACTTCAGGGCCCCGAATTTTTTTAATATCTCCCTGCCTGCGGGATCTTCGTTCATACCGAGGAGAATGCCTGTCAGGCGTTTTTTTATCTGAGAAGGGATGCCTTTTCTCAGGCAGAGCGTGGTTTCGGGAAGTTCTTCCGATTGAGCAATCACGCGAAGCTCCTTTTTAATGGTTATATCCCTTGAAGCCAGCATGTTAAAAATTGTGTCCTGCGCAGAGCCTATATCCGCCCGGTTGTCAAGGACCGCGTAGATTGCCGAATCATGACTGCCGGTAAAATAATACTCGTTAAAATACCTGTCAATATCACTGACGCCGTTCTCGCGCAAAAAGGCAATTGCAAATAAGTATCCCGTGGCCGTGGCCCTGTCAACAAAGGCAACCTTCTTTCCCTTCATATCCTTAACCGAGTTTATCTTGCTGTCCGCGCGCACAAATATATAACTGCGTACCGTCGCCTTTCCGTCCGGATTTGTATGCCTTGCCGCAGGCTCCACCCCCAGCCTTGTTATTGCCATCATGCCTGTCAGCGAATCAAAAAATGCGCCGTCCAGTCCCCGTGAAATAAACCTCTCTACAATATCCCCGTATCTGCTCAGGATTGTAAGCCTTACGTTCACCCCGGCTTTTTCGGAAAGATATGCTGCGAGCGGTTTGTATCTATCCATCTGCTTGAAAATATTTTGTTCGGGTATAAGACCGAGCAATATTTCCTCCTCTGCAAAAACCTCAAGAGGTTTAAGAAGAACAAAAAATAATAAGATAAAATTCAAAATAAATTTCATCTCATTGAACACATCGCCGCCTTTCCCTATTGAATTATCTTCGTGGCCTCTGTTACAAGACCCATCGGTATCTTAAAGCCCATTTCCATATTTTCTTTGAGATTGAAAATGAGCTCGATGTTTTTGCCGCTCGCCGGAGGCAGCGCATTCGGATGCGCGCCGCGCAATATCTTTACGACCCTTTCCGCAGCCAGCTCACCCTGTTCTTCGGGGCTTGCCGAAAGGGTTATCACCACTCCTGAATTATTTTCGCCTTTCATGGACGATGCAGTAGGCAGCTTGCCGGCTCTTGCAATTTCCAGAATAGCGTTCAGGGACATATTAACCGATGCGCTGCATGTCAGGAACAGCGCGTCGAGTTTGCCTGCAGCCTTGATCTTTCTGACATCCTCGGCCCGCCTGATATTTATCTTTACAATCGTAAACCCCATATCTTTTGAAATATCCTCAAGGTCTTTCGCCTGTCTTATGCTCTCTTTCTCTATGTCGGAATATAAGACGCCGAGATTCGATATGTTGGTTATTCCCTTTAGATACCTGATAAGGCTTGAGGTCGGCACCTTTGAAATGGATCCCGTTGTATTCTTGCCCGTAATGCCGATCGCGTCGGGATTGTATACGCCGGCATACACGATCGGAATGCTTGTTCTTTCATTGATTGCCGCCAGGGTTACCGATGCGCCATAAGTGACAATAATATCAACATCTACGGCAATCAGTTTCCTTGCAGCATTGCTCCACGATACCTGATCAGGGTAGGGCCTTTGAAGCAATACCTGCGCATCCCCGTATCCCTCCTTTGAAAGCCTTGCCGTAAAGGCCTTATGCATTTTTGAGTAATATGGAATGTCTCCTGTCATGATTACACCTATGGTTTTTTTATCCGCAGCAAAGACCTGAAAAGAAGAGAGCAGGAAAAAGCTTATGACTGCAAGACATACGGCTGCCGCTTGCCTCTGAATTTTCGAGAGCGCCGTCATTGCAATTTATCTGAAAGCGTAAACATTATTTCGTATAGTTTCCAATAAAATCGGGGCTCCTGTCAAGAATTTAGAAGGGGTCTGTCGAAATACCTGCATACAATCGTTCTTGCTATGAGCGCACGATGCATGTTAAATTTTAAAATGACTGCTAAAAAGGCATACATACACACATTCGGCTGCCAGATGAACCTGCACGATTCCGAGAAAATGGCCGGCATACTTTTAAATGAGGGTTACGCGCTGACAGACACCCCGCAGGATGCAACGCTTATAATCTTCAACACCTGCAGCATAAGGCAGAAGGCGGAACAGAAGTTCAGGAGCGAGCTCGGCAGGACTAAGGCGCTGAAACGGGAAAAACCCTTTCTCAGGATAGCGGTTGCAGGCTGCATTGCGCAGCAGCAGGGCCGGGCCATAATAAAAAACAACCCTCAGGTTGATTATGTATTCGGCCCGCAAAATCTCCGGAGGCTGAGCAGCATAATACAGACGGAAGGGACCGCAGTTCTAACCGAAGACGACCCCGAAATCAGCGGCTACGACCTTCCTGTATCGAGAAAAGACGGGCTTAAGGCGTGGGTATCCATAATGTATGGCTGCAA
>SCSY01000322.1 GCA_004298625.1 Nitrospirota bacterium
AGGAAGTTAGCCGATAAGCGGGAAAATCATGGTGCAGTATAATTACTGCGCTTCGCCGGAAGTGGGAATAGGGTATGAAATGTAAAAATATTTAGAATTAAGAAGTTAAGGAACTAATTTATAAAGCGGGGAAGTTATATATGATATGCTTGCATGCAAGAATTCATTGCACAAAGATAATGTTTGTCTCGTGGGAATCGAGAAGTTTATTTGCTGTACGGTTAATTTTTTTACGCAAAGGATCGCCTTTTACGCCCGCAATAAGGAGGTCATAATTTTTTGCCTCTGAAATAATATCATCGGACCGTCCCCGCTTGACTATTGAGGATGCCCTCATATCAATAGAGTCAAGGGTCTTTTGCGCTGCATGTATTGCCCTGTCTATCATTTCCTGAATGTTTTTTTCAGAAACCTCGATATGTTTTTCAATATTCGGCACTTCGGCTATTAGCCTGTATTCATTAATCAGCGCCTCGGCGTCAGGGACAAACGAGACGACCCCAAGTTCGGCCCCCAATGATTTTGCAAGCCCGCCTCCAAATGCAGTTGCTTTTTGAGAAACTTCAGATTCATCTACAGCAATAAGAATGCTTCTGATATCTATCTCGGAGCTTGTCACAAAGACAGGGGTGTTTGTTGATTGGGCAACAACATTTTTTGTAGTGCTTTCAACAAATTCCTGAACGCCCCGCCCTTTACTGCTATGTCCCATAGCAATAAGTTTAATGATGCCGTGCGCATTGGCATACCTTAATATTTCAGATGTCGGGACTCCTTCAGAAATAATTCCTTCTATAGGCAGATCAAATTTCTTCCCGATTTCATATGCCTTGTGCATGACTTCCTGACCGGAAGTTTCAAGTTCCCGGGATATACGCTCTTTAATGGAAGTCCATCCGGTTTCTTCAGGAGAATATTCTTCTCCCTTGTTTACGTAAAAAACAGTGATGTATGATTCTGTTTTTTTCGCAATACGGCAGGCGCTTCTCAGGGCGTTAAAGGCAGCGTCCGACCCATCGAGGGCAACAAGTATCTTCATGTCTCACTCATCCTTTAATTTATCAAACTTTATCTCGAGTTCTTTTATCTTCTGCTGCAGGCTCTGCCGGTGAATGTCGAGCAGCCTTGCAGTCTTTGATATATTGCCGTCGCATTCTTTGAGCGCTGCCAGCACAAAGCTGCGTTCAAATTCGTATCTTGCAGCCTTTAACGGTTTGAGGCGTATTTTGTATGATGACCCTTTGTTGCTCCTGATCGATGCCGGGAGTTCGTCCGGTGTTATTTTATCAGCATGCGAAAATGCTACCGCATATTCAATAGCATTTTCAAGCTCTCTCACATTACCTGGGTAATCATGGTTCATTAATGCCTCAACAGCGGAGGGGCTGATTTCCTTAACCCTGTTATCTGCGCGCTTTTTCGAGTATTTTTCAAGGAAATGAAGTATAAGCATCGGTATATCTTCACGCCTTT
>SCSY01000338.1 GCA_004298625.1 Nitrospirota bacterium
AGCACACCAAGCAGGTCTGTTTGATAACGTTCAGTCAGCAGTTTCATGGTCGGCGTATCCTTGGAACAGGGGCTACGCGGATTTTAACTTTTTTGGTTCCGGCTTGTCCGGCTTAGGTTTTGTCGATCATGATTGAAATCTTCGGCAAAATTGTTTAATTAAAGTGATAAGTCGCTTTTCTAGTATTTTAGTGTACCGGCACAGCCAAATAGGCGAGCCGCGCAGCCTTCTTGCGGGCGTCCAACTTTGAGCGCCAATACCACCCCGATCCAGGAGCAGCAGGCCGCCTTCTACCAGGAAGGACAGGGTGAACGAGCCTGACTGCGTCTTGAGCATTTCCGAGAGCTTGACCATCACGAAGCCGCCCACACAATCGACAAACCTAACTGGACAATCTAAATCATGGCATTTACCGAATACAAAAATTTAGCAGCAGTATTAAAAGAATTTTCGTTGCATTATCAGGAAAAATCTTTAGATTACGATGCGGCTCTACAAGCCCCAGCCAATTTAGCAACCGAGATTACTTTTAATTTAACCGAGTTAGCCTATGACAGCAGCGAAGCGATAATCTGCGAGACGTTGATTTTTCCCATTTTAAAAGCCGCGTGGAAGCCGTTTATTCACGAATTAATGCTGTGGAGTCATCAAGCGATTGAGTTGAATAGCAAATTATCAGGCATCCCTGATTATTTATTTGCCAAAAAGTCCGCATTAGGCAAGATTGTGATGGATAAACCGTTTGTTGCTATCGTCGAAGCGAAAAAAGACGATTTTTCAGCCGGCTGGGGGCAATGTTCGGCTGAGATGGTTGCGGCTTTGCAATTGAATGGTAATGTGGATATACAGGTTTTCGGGATTGTTTCCAATGGTAAGTTTTGGGAATTTGCCAGTTTGCAGCGCGGCGTTTTTTATAAATATCAGCAAAGCGGTGATGTTTATAAATTAGACGAGCTGTTTTCGATGCTGTCAGCTATTTTGTTAAGTTGTCAATTGCAATTACAGGCTACATAGTGCTGTTGGCTGGGCTTCGTGCCTCTAAGGAACGGGCTGCTATATGACGGTATTGTTCAACCCCTACCAACAGAAAAAATCTAGGATTATTATAGAGTCCCAAGCTAATAAAGCGACATGCCCTGCCATCTCTTCCCAGCGTTCTTTGCGTCTCTGCGTAAAGTCCTGTTGCTCTATTAGCTTGGGGCTCTATAGTGTGCCGGCGCCGCCAAAAAGGCGAGCCGCGCGGCTTTCTTGCGGGCGTCCAGCTTGAGCGCCAGTACTACCCCGGCCAGGAGCAGGCCGCCTGCCACCAGGAAAGACAGGGTGAACGAGCCTGACTGCGCCTTGAGCGTTTCCGAGAGCTTGACCATCACGAAGCCGCCTACGCCCCACGCAGTGAACAACATGCCGTAATTCACGCCGAAGTGGGGCATGCCCCACAGCACCTTGGCGTAGCTCGGGAAGATGGCGAGATTGGCGCCGTAGTTGAAGCCGATCAGGGTGGCGACCAGCACCACCAGCAATGCGCCGCTGGACTGGCTGGCGTAAGCCGCGCCGAACATCAGCAGCGCCTGAA
>SCSY01000323.1 GCA_004298625.1 Nitrospirota bacterium
CTTATCATATCTTTTATTTCGCCTATTACCGGCCTGACCTCCTCTACAAGCTCATCGAGTCCCCGCGACTTTTCATACGAGATTACGGCTCCATCTTTTATAACTGGTTCACTCTGAGCGCCTACGGTAACGTCTATGATGTCCTCGCCTATCAGGCCTTCTTTTGTGAGCATGGCCCTTGAATCCTGCCTTATCCACTTCTGATACTTTTTAGCCAGGAGAAGACCTATCTTCACCCTTGCATTTTCATCAAGGGAAAGGGTTTCTATCTTCCCTATCTTAAAACCCGATAATTTTACGGGCATACCCTCAAAAAATCCGGTGCCCCTGTCAACCGTAAAATAAATCCGATATTTTGGCGTAAAGGCGCCGCGTTCAACCCCGAGAAAAATCAGGGTTGCGATAATGCCTGTTAACGCTACTGCAAAAAACAATATCACCTTCTTTTGCAGACTAACAAATCTCGGGTCAGTTTCTTTCATGAAAATTCCCTTTCTTCAATACATAAACACTATCGGCCTTAATATCTTTAACAGACACTTCGCTCGTGGCAAGAAAAAGGGATACCCTCCCCTTCTTTTCCTCATGGAATGTATTTACGACTTTAAGCGCTCTGTTTCTGATATCAGAGCTCAAACCGTCAAAGATTGAATCATATATAATCAGGTCAGGCTCCGTGAGAAAAGCCCTTGCAAGCCCCAAAAGCTTTTTCTTGTATGCCGGCAGCGGGCCCGGAAGTATATTCAGGTCATCATTGTATCCCAGATTGTTCAGAATATTAATCATTTTTACCTCTATGTCATTATACGATAAGGAGGCGTGATAAGCTAATGGCAGCATCAGGTTTTCCCATACCTTAAGGTTGCTGATCAGCCCTCCGCTATTCAGAACAACACCCATCTTTTTTCTTGCCTCGCTAAGTTCAGCGTATGTTATTGACGATATTTCTTTGCCGAAGATAAAGACCTTGCCCGAGTCGGTCCTTGTAAGTCCGGTAAGCACCCTGAGAAGAAGATTTTTGTCAAAATCCGTTTCCGCTAAAACCACACGGCTATTACCCTCATGCGCCGAAAATGAGGCGCATTCCAGGAGACCTTTCAAGCTTGCACATTCAAGGTTTATCATACAAAAAATATAAAAGTTATTATACCATCAAAGATGAATACAAGAAATAAGCTTTGTATTGTAGCCCTTGTTGTGGCCTGAGGTATTTGCGTTATGCTCTTTCTGACCTTAAGCCCCTGAGAACAGCTTACCGCGGCAATTGCCGTGCCGAACAGCAGACTTTTTAAGAGCGATACCGACAATTCGGCAATGCTCAGTGAAGAGAGCATGCCCTTTGAATATTGCTCAAAAGGGACAGCCCAGAAAATCGAAGTGACGGCAATGCCCCCGAATATGGCTGCCAGTTCAAAATAAAATGTAAGCACTACTGCCGATAACGCAAGGGCAAAGACCCGCGGCATTATAAGATACCGGTTGGGATCTATGCCCATCAGCTCAATATTTTCTATCTCGTTTTCTATATTCATGGCCCCGAGTTCCGATGCTATTGCGGTAGCGCTTCTTGCAATTATTATTATTGCCGCCAGCAACGGCCCCAGTTCTCTGACCACAACCCATATCAGGATTTTTCCGGTGAGCACAGCGCTGCCGAGGCCGACAAGGCTCGTAATCTGGGTTATTATGACAATGCCTATGAGCAGTCCGATTATTATTACCTTTCCGAAAGTCTCAATGCCGCCGAAATATATCTGTCTGAAAAAAACCGTGCGAACAGGTCTTATCTTCAGAAAGGGAAGATTTCCGAATGCAGCAAACAGCAGGCTGAAAAGTTCATAAAGATATTCGATTGTGCGGAGATATTTGTAAGAAGCCTTGCCTGCCGTTGCCATACGGATATTTTACTCTATCAGAACGGGTTTTATTTATTTTTCCGTTCTCAGAAGCGCATCCGCCTCTGAGAACTCGGCTGGAATTTTCTGCCCTTTGTCATCTGCTTTTTCTTTCAGCGTCACCCCGCGAGTCCTGGAACCAATATCTTTAGCCTTTGTCGTTATCTGATAAACGCCGCCTTCAGCCTTGATATTTATATCGCCGACAGGAGATGTGCTTGAATACACGATTATATTCTCTTTGCCGAAAGGAGGGCTGACATCGAGCTCAAATTTATCGTTGCCGGAAGGTATCTCATAAACCACTCCGCCATTGAAGTAATTATCACTTCTGTGAGGATTAGGGAGCAGTTGCAGAAGACTGCCTGACGCATCCTTATAAACAACCCTTGCATAAAACGGCTTATTGCCTTTGATATATATCTTTATCTTATCGCTGCTCTTATATTCTTTTTTATCTGTCCAGACACTGATGTTTAAAGGCGCCGAAGGGTCTTCAGCAACCTGCCCGGCTTTTGAAATTTTTTGGATGGCCTTTTCATCAGGTATTACCTCTGCCTTAATCTTGGCCTTGTAGCAATCGCCCATTGTCGCATCCTTATACCAGCCCTTCTCGATCTCCTGAATAATCTTCACGGTTGCATCGCTATAGGCAGAGAGAATATCTTTCTTAAGCTCAAAGTCTTTAACCTCGGTCTCGCTCTGGATATATGTCGAGACCTTCTCGATTGCCTTTCTCTTTGCGTCAGCCGTCGCAGCGTTCTCCGTCTGTTTCCTCGACTTGTCTTCTCCCATGCACGCATAGCCCTCTGATTCGGTGATGGTGGACTGAGCGGCGTAAAGATTTGAAGCCAACAGGATGCTCAAAATTAAGACAGCAATAAATCTTGACATTCTCCTCCTATTTTAAATTATAAACCGCATTATCTTTACCAAAATTTATAATCAATGGCGTTTGTGCATGTCCTATCTTCTTTGAAATCTCTGTTGTTGAAGTCTTTGAGTATTCTCCGAGTTCTACAAGGCTGATCTTGCTGTCTTTGTTTTTGTCAGCATTTCGGTTGTTGTTTAATCCGTCAAGCAAAGTATAGGTAAATAGGCCGTTCCCCTGATACCCGTCCATTGCAGCCTCTTTTGAGTTGGCTGAGGCGTATATGTGTAATCCCATCTTCTTTGCCAATACCGACATCCTCGCGTCATAGAGTCCGCTTACGATATAATCAACACCTCCTGCGTGGCACGTATCGAATATGAAGAGTTGAGACAGGGACTTTATCTTCTTTGAGATTTCTACTATCTCGTTTGAGCTTATGAGGTTATTTTCATTTACCTTTCCATCATAGTCATATGTGAGCATGTAATATTGGTTTTGAAGGAGAACGCCATGCCCTGCCGTAAAAAGAATAAATCCATCTGTAGGCTTTATCTTTTTTTCAAGTTCATTGATTTTGTTTATTATGTTTGCCTTTGTAGCGTCTTTGTCTATTAATAGTTCGTAGTGGATGTTTTCCGGCCTATAGACTGTGGCAGACTGTTTGAGCAGTCTTTCTTCAATGTCTTTTGAGTCTTTTACTGCGTATTTGAGGTTTATTGTATTGTCTTTGTATTGGTCTATTCCTATTGAAAGGATATAGAGATGTGGTTCTTCCTGTTTTACTGTTGAGTTGAATTTGGCTGTCTGCATATAGCTCTGGACCGTGTTATCTTTGTTAAAGGCTGTTATGCTTATCTCGTTTTCTCCTGAGACGGCGTCTATTTCCTTGCAGTCATTGAAGGCTTCTCCTTTTGTCTTGGTCTTGGTTTTGGTTATGCCTGTCTCTATTCCTTTTTCTTTTATCTTTACGCTTCTCATGTCTTCGTAGATGGTTTTGCTGTTCATGGCGATTAACTGGGTTTTGTCTGAAGAAGTTTTCACAATGTCTTTGTAAAAGCCGTCTGATTCTATGAGTTTTCCATTATGAAAGAGTCTTATCTCTCCTATCCCTCCTCCTGTGCTTTTTACGTTGTAGCAGACCTTTGCCTTTGGAGATGTTGAAGATGAAGCTATCGGGCTTATCTCTACTACAGGCGGAGGGCTTTTTATTGCGTTTTTCATCGTGATTGTTATTAAGTCTTTTATGTCATCTCCTCTTAGCTTTGCTGCTACAATGTCGGGACGGTAGAAGACATCGTAGAAGCTATCTACACTGTATGAGGTTTCTCCTACTTTAACGCTCAAATATTGTGCTCCCTTTTCAGAGGAGTTGTAGTAGCCTTCGCTTGTAATTGTTAGCCATTCGCCGTCTGCAAAGCCAATAAGAACTGCCACTTCATCACCATTTTTAGCATCATAAATCCTTACAGCAGCGTCGGTCATTGTCATAAAAATATATTGCCCATTCGGATGATACCGCGCAGAAGCTGGCCATGCCGCATGCTGACCTCCAGCCATAGTCTTCAGTCCCTTCCACAAATGTCTGAAACCCGTGGCGCTTCCGGTCTGGATATCGTAGAGTTTTGAGTCACGACTAAATATCAGGGCATATTTCCAGTCAGGAGAAACAGCAACGCCAAGGACATTGGCTCTATACCAAGGGTCCGTATCGCGAGTTGAAAAAAAACGCTTGACTTCATGGCCGCTTTCTATGTCCCAAAGCCTCACAAACTCGTCATACCAGCCGCTCGTCAGGGCATATCTTCCGTCAGGAGAGAATGCAACCGAAGCCATTCCACCCCAAGGGCTCTGTTTATGACCTTTAAATGTTTTTATCTCCCTTCCTGTTCCAACATCCCACAAACGAACAATAGAAGCCGACCCTCCTGAAAGAATATATTTCCCATCAGGGGAGAACGTCGCAAGTAAGTAATCAACATAACCTGGCTCTTTGGGAGGGGCAAGAGTCTTGACTAAATTCCATGTCCGTGCATCAAAGATACGGATATCGCTCTTTTGCGGAGTGCCTGCGGGCAAAGTAGTAATGAGAAAATATTTACCATCCTGTGAAAAACTCGCATTGGTGATCTCATGGCCGGCCTGAGAGCTCTCAAATGTTTTGAACAACTTTCCCGTGCTGAGGTCCCATATGCTAAGCGGTTTGGGGCTGTCAGAGAAACCAGAAAGGGCTGTCCCG
>SCSY01000324.1 GCA_004298625.1 Nitrospirota bacterium
TTTGGATCGTGAACTCATAACGGTCTCCTTTTACGTGCATGTTTTTCCGGTAACATGCATTATGAGTCAACGATTCCTTTTTATCCTTTACTCCGGTAACATTTATTGTGAGGCAATTCGGCGCAGATAAAATGATTGAATTTATTTGCAATTTCTGGTATATTTTTAACATTTGTAATGGAAGATAAAGATAAAAAAAATTTACTCGAAGCAATATTATTTCTCTCGGGAGAATCGGTAGCGCTTTCAGCGTTGAAGGATGTTACCGAGACGCCGGAGAATGAACTTAAAAAACTCATGGATGAACTCATGTCCGAATACAGGGAGAAAAATAGCGGGATTTTGATTTCCGAAATAGCCAACGGCTATCAGATGATAACGAATCCAGAATACGCGCCCTGGCTGAAAAAATTCAGGGCAAAAAGCGCATCTTCAAAACTTTCGGCGTCTGCCCTTGAGACACTTGCAATAATTGCATACAAACAGCCGCTTATCAAGGCAGAGATAGAACAACTGAGGAGTGTAAATTCAGACGGGGTCGTAAAGACGCTCCTCGACAGAAAACTTATAAAGATTATGGGAAGGAAAGAGGCTCCGGGCAGACCATTGCTTTACGGAACAACAAAAGAGTTCCTTCAATATTTCGGATTAAAAGACCTGACTGAACTGCCGACTCTAAGGGATATAGAAAGGGAAGAGGCGGCATGAAAAAAATATATCTCGCCATAGCAATAATATTACTCTTTGCATTCAGCGCTGCTGCGGACATAACACATACAATTAAAAAGGGAGACTCGCTTTCTAAAATTTCCAGGAAATACAAGGTTAGCGTCAATGAGATAAAAAATTTAAACAGCCTCAAAAAATCCTCCAAATTAAAGGTAGGCCGGACACTGGTAGTCAAAAAAACAATAACAGCGCCCAAAACATATACCGTCAAAAAAGGCGACAACATATTCAGAATTGCAAAGAAGTTTAATCTGGATGCCGACGATCTAAAGGATATAAACCTTCTTGACTCCGACGACCTCAAGGCAGGGCAGAGAATTCTGCTCGAACCGGAACCCCTGACCGAAACTGCGCAGACAGCCGACCTTGTTGAGGAGATAAAGAAACTCTCCGAATCGGAAGAACTCGCAAATATGAATATGTCGGACAGGCTTATATTATTTGCAGAAAAATTTCTTAATATACCTTACAAATTCGGCGGAAGCAGCATCATGGGCATTGATTGCTCGGCCTATGTACAGAAGGTTTACAGCCTTGTCGGAATAAATCTTCCCCGCTCTGCAAGGCTTCAGTTCGAGGAAGGAGAGTCTATTGACAGAGATGGATTATCAATGGGCGACCTCGTATTTTTCAGAACTTACGCCTCTTTTCCGTCTCATGTCGGGATATATCTTGGAAACGACCTTTTCATACATGCGTCTTCAAAAGACAAAAAGGTGAGTATCGGGAGCATGAACGCCCCGTATTATTTCAAAAGATTTATTGGCGGAAAAAGGCTGATACTCGACAATGCAGAAAAGGGAAGATCGGA
>SCSY01000415.1 GCA_004298625.1 Nitrospirota bacterium
ATGCCATCCCAGGCCTGAAGCACGTAGCCGCTCGAATAGCCACCATACGAACTGCCCCCGCTAGCGCTTGAGAGTGTCACCGACGTATTGTCGACCGTCACCGAGGAGATCGAGAGCACCGGCCAGCGCCGCAAGAGCTTGCTCGTCTCGCCATACCCATCGAACGTGTCCACGAAGCTCTGCACATTCGGTGGCGTGCGATTGCAGTAGGAAAGGATCGCCCCGGTCGAGGAGGTGATCAGCGCGGCGAGCAGCGCGTCATTGGCCGACGACGGCGCGTCAGTGATCCACGCCTTGACCTGCTGAAGCGTGCAGAGATCGGTGATCGCCAAGGATCACCCCCTGCGCCCGCGCAGCGCACGCCGTGGGCGCACTGTCTCGGCCTCGGGCTCACCGTCGCCCTCGGCCGCGCCCGACGCATCAGCGACAGGCTCAGCGTCTTCTAGCGGGGTATCCCCGAGCACGCGGATGGGGCGGGTGTCTTCCTGAGGCTCCTCGGCAAGCCTGACGATCGGGCGCTCGACCACCGGAGCATCGAGATCGATCACGCGCGAGCCAGCAACCTTGCAGCCGTGCGCAAGCAGCGCCTTCGTGAACTCGGCCGGGGCCTTGATCATCCCAGCCTCCACCTCGAACTGCCGGTTGCCGACGCTCAGGTGGGTCGTGCCCTCGGGCACCGCAAAAAGAGTATCGCTGTCCATTTCATCGCCTCCAGATAAAAAGCGCCGGGGTTTGAGACCCCGGCGCGAGTTGAGACACCACGGCAAGAAATTAGAAGCCTGGGACACCCGCGCTTGGGTTCAGGTTCGTGATGACGGCGAACGCTGGCATGAAATATCCAGCAAAGGTCTCGTCGACATAACATCCGAACTCGTACCGCATGGTGCGGAACGGCCATTGCAACTGGTAATAATCCTGTCTCACATGGGCTTCGAGGATGTTCGCGACGCCTGACAGCTCGTAAGGCACCCGATCCGACCAGAACAGGATCGTTCCAGGCGGGATGAAGGGGTGGATTTCGATGTCGAGCGTGTTGCCGAAGAACTTGTTGAGATATGAGGTGATCCGGCGACCCGCGATGATGCGGCCCGT
>SCSY01000325.1 GCA_004298625.1 Nitrospirota bacterium
AGACATTAGGCAGACAACCTGCATCGCAGGCGCCCTGGACATTGTTCTGTCCTCTGAGGGGATTTATGCCTGTATGTTCTCTTCCGATATTGCCGGTTAAAAGGGCAAGATTTGCGATTGCATTCACGTTGTCTGTTCCATGGGTGTGTTGGGTTATTCCCAGTGTAAAAAATATCCCCGCTTTTCTCGATCCTCCGTAGAGCCTTGCCGCCTTTATTATTTCTTCTTTAGGAATTCCTGTTATCTTGGAGGCATATTCAGGCGTAAATGACTCTATTGACTCTTTCCATTTGTCAAAACCGTCTGTCCTTGCAATAACAAATTCTTTGTTGTTAAGCCCCTCCTTTACTATTACGTGAGCTATTCCGTTTATGAGCGCTACATCAGTGCCAGGCCTCAGCCTCAAGAATATCTCAGAGAATCGGACAAGCGGAACCCTTCTCGGATCCGCTACTATCATCCTTGCTCCGTTGCGTATCGCCTTAAGCATTCTGTTTGCGATGACCGGATGGGTCTCTTTTGTATTCGACCCGATTATAAAAATGACCTCCATACCTTCTATCTCTCGTATAGAATTCGTCATCGCTCCGGAGCCGAATATTGTGGCCAGACTGGCCACAGTAGGAGCGTGTCAGAGACGGGCGCAATGGTCGACGTTATTAGTGCCTATGCCGGTTCTCATGAATTTCTGGAACAAATAGTTTTCCTCGTTGGTGCATTTGGCAGAAGAAAGTCCTGCAATCGAATCAGGGCCGTGTTTGCCTTTAATCTCTTTTAACTTTGACGCAACGTAATCGAGCGCCTCGTCCCAGGAGACTTCCTTAAAAAGATTAGCTGTTAGCTGATAGCTGTCAGCTGATAGCTTTGGAGCTATTCTTATCATTGGTTTTTTCAGCCTGTCGGGGCTATTTACGAATGTATAACCGAATCTGCCCTTAACACAGAGCCATCCCTCGTTCCATTTATCTTCCTTTGAGGTTACTCTTATAATTTCATTGCCCCTCACGTGAAGCGTGAGATTGCACCCGGTCCCGCAGTAGGAACACGTGGTGTCAATTTCCTTTATATCTTTCTGTCTGCCGCGCAAATTCCACGTCTTGCCTGTTAATGCGCCTGTCGGGCATACGGCAACACATTGGCCGCAGAACTCGCAGTCGAGGTCTCTTTCAAATGTAGGGCATATCTTGGATTTAAAGCCCCTGTATGTAAAATCTATGGCCTCGACGCCCTGAATCTCGTCGCAGACCTTTACGCACCTTCCGCAGAGAATGCATTTCTCCATGTCTCTTTCGATAAAAGGATTTCCGTCTTTCTTGGCATAAATCCTTCTCTCGCCGCCGAACCTGTTCTCCCTTATGCCGTAAAAATATGCGAGCTCCTGCAAGGTGCAGTCTCCTGCCTTCTCGCAGATCATGCAGTCATTCGGATGGTCTGAAAGAATGAGTTCAAGGACGGTCCTTCGCAGGTCTTCAAGAGCCGGAGTCGAAGTTGTTATTTCCATGCCCTCTGAAACAGGCGTTGTGCATGAGGTCAGCGGTCTTGGAACACCCTTGACTTCTACGATACAGAGCCTGCAGCCGCCGAAAGGAGTGAGTTTCGGATGATGGCATAGGGTCGGTATCTCGATGTTCAGCATCCTGGCTGCATCGAGGACTGTCGTGCCTTCCGGAACCTCTATAGTTTTGTTGTCTATGGTTAACTTAACCATCGTTTCTCCACTTTTACTCTTTTTTCACTGCTTTGAATTTGCATACATCAAAACATGCGCCGCATTTTATGCATATCCCGGAATCTATAAAGTGAGGTTTCTTTTTTTCTCCTGTTATGGCCCCGGCAGGACAGGCCCTGAGGCATGCGCCGCAGCCCTTGCAGAATTGTTCGAGCACATAGTATGTCAGGAGTTCCTTGCATACCGCAGAAGGACATCTGCCCTCCAAGTGCGCCTCGTATTCATGTCTGAAATATTTTATTGTGCTCAGGATAGGATTGGGAGCGCCCTGGCCCAGGCCGCAGAGGGATGCCGCCTTTACATCCTTGCTGAGTTTTTCGAGAAGTTCGAGATCGCCTTCTTTTCCGGCGCCTTTTGTTATCCTGGTTAGAATCTCAAGAAGTCTTTTGGTCCCTATCCTGCAGGGAACGCATTTCCCGCACGATTCGGCCTGAGTGAATTCGAGGAAGAACTTGGCTATATTTACCATGCAGTCTGTCTCATCAAGGACTACCATGCCGCCTGAGCCTACGAAGGATCCCGCCTTTATAAGCGATTCGTAGTCCACGCTCATATCCACCATGGCCGCAGGTATGCAGCCGCCAGAAGGCCCCCCTGTCTGGACTGCCTTAAGGGCCCTGTCGCCTTCGATTCCCCCGCCTATCTCGTAGACTATCTCCTTGAGAGAAATACCCATCGGCACTTCGATTAAGCCGGAGTTTTTAATCTTTCCCGTCAAGGCAAAGACCTTTGTGCCTCTGGATTTTTCGGTGCCGAAGGATGCAAACCACCTGTCGCCGTTCCTTATGATATACGGGATATTGGCAAGGGTCTCTACATTATTTATCACCGTAGGTTTTCCCCATAATCCGTTGTAAACCGGGAACGGAGGCTTGGCCCTCGGCATTCCGCGCTGTCCCTCGATAGAGGCTATAAGCGCTGTTTCCTCTCCGCACACGAATGCGCCTGCTCCGAGCTTCACCTTTATATCGAAATTGAATTTTGTTCCAAGTATTTCTTTGCCGAGGAAACCGTTTTCCCTTGCATCCGATAAAGCCTTCCTGAGCCTTTCCACTGCGAGCGGATACTCTGCGCGGATATACACATAGCCCTTATCAGCGCCTATTGCATAAGCTCCGATAATCATGCCTTCAATGACGGCATGGGGGTTTCCCTCAATTACAGACCTGTCCATAAAAGCGCCGGGGTCGCCCTCATCGGCATTGCATATCAGATATTTCTGTTTTGAGTCCTGCTTTCCGGCTATCTCCCATTTGGCGCCTGTTGGAAATCCTGCGCCGCCTCTTCCCCTCAGACCCGAAGCCTTGATTGTCTCTATCACATCCCCCGGCTTCATAGATGTCATGACTTTCTTTGCAGCCTCGTAACCCTTGACTCCTATATATGCGCTTATATCTTCCGGGTCAATCGAGCCGCAGTCCGAAAGAACGACCTTGAACTGTTTTTCATGAAATGCAAGGTAGTCTTCTCCGACCATCCATTCCCGGACCGGGTTTTTTTCGACTACGTGCTCTTTTACAATCCGCGGCACCATGTCGGATTTAATAAACTGATAGGTTGTCTTTTTATCCCCGATAATCACGTCAACCAGAACGTCTTTTGCGCAGAGTCCCCGGCATCCGACCTTATGCATGGAGCAGTTTTTTTTCACATCGGCTTTTATCCCTGCAAGTTCGAGTTCTTTCCTGAAGGCATCCAGAACTTCAACTCCGCCTGCGGCAATGCCGCCTGTTCCCATGCAGACTCTTATTGTCGTATTAGTTGCCTTCATCTTTTAAGCCCTTTAAAGACTTTATCTCCTTGAGGAGTTTGTCCGATGTTGTTTTGCCGCGCACTTGTTTATTGATTATGATTACAGGAGCTATGCTGCAGGCCCCGACACAGTTGACCTTTTCAAGGGTGAATTCCATGTTTTTTGTCGTGTCTTCGTCTTCGGAAAGATTAAGCTCTTTTCTCAGGCCGTTTATCAGTCTTTCCGAGCCTTTAACATGGCATGCGGTTCCGCAGCACGCCGTGATAACATTCCTGCCTCTCGGTTTGAAGTGAAACTGGGAATAAAAAGTCGCCACGCCGAAGAAACGACTTGCGGGAATATCAAGTTTTTTTGAAAACCAGTTTATCGCATCTTCAGAGAGATATCCGAAAGAATCCTCAATATCCTGCAGAAGGGATATGATATTGCCTTCGCTCTTTCTGTATTCTACCAGTATTTTTTCAAGTATTTGCTCCATAAAAAATCTTGTCCTTTCAGATGTGGACTTTAAAACTAACATAGAAAAAGAAGGGCTGTAAAATAGGAAAATTCAATAGACCGATAAGCATTTCCTATCCGTATCCGCTTATTCAGAATATTTGATGAGGCTTTATAAGGTGGAGGGCGTCTCTGATGAAAACAACTCAGGATATAAGCTGGCTGTTAATCTTGATCTTCATCTGTTTTTTCAGGCCGTCAACATAAGATTTTATAGCCCTTTCTTTTTTATCAGCCAGCGCCGTTTGTCTGAGAGCCTTTGCTATCTTCTCATCGCCTGATATCTGCGGTATTTTATCATCCGTCAGGTCAACGGATTCTCCGATGATTTTCTTTATTTTTGCAAGCGTCAATTCCTGTCTTTTTGCATTCTCGAACAGCTCGGGAGTAATCCTGTTAAGCTCCAGGGTCCTGAGATATATCTCCCTGTCGAATACATTGTTTCTTGTGAAGGCCTGCTCGTGCGTTATGGCATCTTCAACTTCTTCATCTTTTATTATTATCCCCATTTCTTTTGCAGCAAGCAGCAGCGCCTTTTCTTCTATAAGGGCGTCAAGCACTTTTTCCTTCAGCCTTAGTTTTTTTTCCATCTCTTCATCGAATTTCTCCTTATAGATGTCCCTGTAAAGGTTTCTGGCCCTGTCGTAGGTCCTCCAGTATTCTTCGAGCGTTATCTTTTCCTTTCCTACTTCAGCAACCGGGACCGTTGTTGACTTATCAATCGGGCCGACATAAAAAAATATAAATGATATGATAATTAAAAAGAAGAATACATAGAAAAATTTTGCATGTTTCCTCATGAACTGAAGCATCTAATTAATACCTCCCCGTAAAATAGTCATGGATTTTTATGCCTCGTTGTTCATTTCGAATCTCAGGTCTATATCTCTTTCAGGCACTACCGTTGATATGGCGTGTTTGTAAATCATCTGCTGGGATGCTTCCTTAAGAAGGACCACAAAGCTGTCAAACCCTTTAATCACGCCCTTTAACCTCACCCCATTAGTAAGATAGATAACTACCGGAATCTTGTCTTTCCTGAGCTGGTTCAGATAGTTGTCCTGAAGGTTCTGGCC
>SCSY01000326.1 GCA_004298625.1 Nitrospirota bacterium
GAAAAACCCGCTTACAAGGGCCGTAAGGATAGACAAGCTCACTCTTGCTGCATTCGAGGCGACATTGATGGAATATGTTGATCTGGAAAAGGCGGTGGAAAACATTCCGACACTCAGGATGCTTCTCCAGAAGCCTGAAACTATCAAAGAAAGAGCAAAGAGGATGGCATCGGGCATAAAGAGGCATATAAAAAACGCAGGGGTAGCGGTCGTCCCCGACACCTCAAAGGCAGGCGGAGGCTCTCTGCCCGAGATGGAATTCCCGACATATGCGGTGGCTATAAGACCGGAGGGTATCTCCGTAAATGAACTTGAGGAGAGATTAAGAAAAGGCGCGCCTCCGATTATTGCCAGGATAAAGGATGACGCCCTTCTGCTTGATGCAAGGACTGTGAGAAATGAAGAGATGGAGGAATTGGTAAAAGGCGTTCACGCAGCCCTTTACCTTTAACCCCCTATTAAATTTTGTTCTACTAGTGTTTTGGATTAAATTTCTTTTTCACATTGCAGGTTTCGGAATCACACCCCTGGCAATGTCCCTTCTTTTTCCACAGAGAGCGGTATAGAAGATACAAAGCTCCGGCGATGATGACAGCCATTAATGCTATATCTACAAAATTCATTTCAAAACCTCCTTTTATTTATGGTCATTGCGAGGCGAAGCCGAAGCAATCTCGTCCTTTGTGGTGAGATTGCCACGCTCCCTCCAGTCGCTCGCAATGACAACTATTCTGTTTTATCCCAATCCCAACAGCCTTCCTCCCTGATAAATCACAAACGCCACCACCCATGCCAGAACCATCTGATACGCAAACGCAATTCCGAACCACTTCCATGTGCCGAACTCCTGCCTCATTGCTATGGCAACTACAATGCATGGCATGTAAAGGAGAACAAACGTAATAAAGGCATAGGCAGTGAGTGGTGTAAACTGGCCTTTAATTACATCCCTGAGAGGCGTTCTTTCCTTTGTTTCTTCTGTAGATTCTTTGCTGCTCAGACTTGCCATCCCGAAGGTCGAAATCAGATTTGCAGCAGAATCTTTGACAGCGCCTGCAAACGACGTTCCCATCTCTTTTAAATCCTCAGTCAGGGTTGGCGTCTCTTTATTTTCATCAGCTGCCTTCTGGACATATATCTCGCCCATCGTCCCGACTACTATCTCTTTTGCGATTAAACCGGAAACAAGCGACGATGCAGCCTCCCAATTTCCGAATCCGAGGGGGGCGAGTACGGGCGCGATTACCTGTCCCATTTTTCCAAGGTAGGAGTCTTTTTTGTGTTCAACACCCCATGGAAGATTAAGGAGAAACCATACAAGGATTGAAACAGCAAGAATATACGTCCCCGCCTTGATAAGAAAGTGCTTTCCCTTTTCCCATGTGTGAATCATCAAACTCCTGAAAGAAGGCATCCTGTATGGCGGGAGCTCCATGATGAACATCGGCGATTCGCCTTTAAAAAGCGTTCTTTTGAATATAATCCCCATAAGCACAGCAAGCGCAATTCCCATCACATATAATGACCATAGAACTGTTCCTACATACGCTGTGAAAAAAGCTCCGATAAAGACTACATATACAGGAAGCCTTGCACCGCATGACATGAGAGGTATGAGCAGTGATGTGAGCGCCTTGTCTCTCGGATTTTCAAGCACCCTTGTTGCATATACCGCTGGCACATTGCACCCGAAACCGAGAAGCATTGGAATAAATGACTTTCCGTGAAGGCCCATGCTGTGCATTGCCCTGTCCATAACAAATGCAGCCCTCGCCATATATCCGCTCCCCTCAAGAAAGGTGATGAAGAACATCATGGCGAATATAACAGGCACAAACACAAGGACAAACCCGACCCCAGCGATAATTCCGTCTGTAGCAAGCGACGCGGTCCATGCCGGTGCATGAGCGAAGCCGAGAATTACTTCAGCCCATCTCCTGAAAGGCCCCGCAGTCATGGCGTCAATCCAGTCGCCGAACGGAGCAGAGACATCGAATGTAAGTTTAAAGACAAGCCACATGGCGGCAAGGAATATCGGGATGCCCAAAAATCTGTTCAGGACGATCTTGTCAATCTTCTCAGTTAATTCCATTTTTTTAAATTCCGGTTTCTTCAATACCTCTCTTGTAAGACCTGCTGCCACAGCATATCTGGCATCGGCCATTATTGACTCCATATCCTCTCCATGCGCCTTTTTGAGATGCCGTGTAGCTTCCTCTATAAAGGATTGGTTTTCGATATTAATCTCTTCCATCACATGGCTGTCTCTCTCCATGAGTTTAAAGGCAAGCCATCTCAAGGGATATTTTTCTGAAAGCTGAGAATAGCTATTCTGTATCTGTTTCTCTACGATAGAGACCGATGATTCGATATCGCTGCCGTAATTAAGTTTCTTTGGACGATGCATGGATACGCTGTTTGTAATATTTGTAATCGCCTTCAACAGATTATCCAATCCCATTTTTTTTGTTGCGACTGTCGGGATGACCTCGACGCCGAGAATCTTTTCCATGGCCTTCGTGTCAATCTTGTAGCCCTTCTTTTCTGCCTCGTCATAGATGTTCAGGGCGATAACAACCGGGATACCCAGTTCGAGAAGCTGAACAGTGAGATAAAGATTCCTTTCGAGATTTGTGGCATCTACCACATTTACTATCACATCAGGTTTTTCATGGACAAGATAGTCCCTCGCTATAATTTCTTCCTGAGTATATGGGCTGAGGCTGTATGTGCCCGGGAGATCAACAAGTTTGATATTTGTCCCCTCGTATTCAAACAGAGCAGACTTCTTTTCCACTGTAACACCGGGCCAGTTGCCGACATAGAGCCTTGTCCCTGCAATTGCATTTATCAGGGTTGACTTACCTGAATTGGGGTTGCCTGCAACAGCAACGGTAATAGTTTTTATTTCGGATTTCGGATTTGCAATTTCGGATTTTAAATCCGCAATCCGCAATCCGCAATCCGCATTTTTCTGCGTTCTCACTTCACCACCTCCACTTCAATTCCCTCCGCCTCTTTTTTTCGCAAGGATAGATTGTAATTCTTAATTGTCACTTCAATGGGGTCGCCGAGGGGCGCTATTTTTTCGACCTTTACCTTTTCTCCCACAAGCACACCCATATCCATGAGTCTTCTTTTTAAGGGGCCCATAGCGCCCATCTTTGTTATCTTCCCGTGTTCTCCGGGTTTTAAGTTTGCTAAATTCATATTTCCTCCATTTCTATTTAGTGTCAGTTTTCAGTGTCAGTGTCAGTTTACAGAGTCACCCTTCGACAAGCTCAGGGTTACAGTCATGAGGAGCCTGTCGAACCATGCCGTTTACTGACACTATCCACTGACACTGTTCACTGTCTTTTTACCATTATCTTCATTGCCATGCCTCTGCCTATGGCAATTCGAGATTCGTCTACCTTTACAAGGAGAGAGCCTCGTCCCTCGTTGTTCAGCATCTCCACCATCTTGCCGACTCGCAGTCCCATATCCTCTGCATGGCATAACTGATGCCTGCTGCTTTCATGGACGCAGCTTTTTGGTCCCCTTATTTCCACAATTTCTGCCTGTTCACCTCTGCTTAAAAGCCCAAGCGGCGACATAGTCCCTCCTTCAAAATTTCAGTGCAATGCCTGCAAGGAATGTCAAATCGGTTTCCGGTTTATTAAGGCCGCCTTTTACGCCTATATCAACGGCAATATTTTCTGCTATTGAATAAATCAACCCGCCCAGTATAAATGCCGGCTGGGTATTTGATGTCTTGTCAGGATTTCTCTCTATGCCGATATTGGCCACTGCTTTCAGCTCTTTTATAACTTCCACTTCAGATGCAAGAGATGCATGCCAGATATCTTTTCTGTTTGCATCCCTGTCCGCTTGAAGCTTATAGGCATTATGCGTGTAGCCCAGGTTCAGATGAAATGCCCAGGGCTTTATCTCGGTAGTTGTTATAAACATAAGGCCATACGAAGCCCGTCCGTTGCCGAGGCCTTTATTTTCGTTGCCTGTCGGCAGTGTGACCCCGGGTTTTAGAGCAAGGCTTAGCTCGTCTTTTTCAAAGAATCGCCACTTGACCTCTAATGACATATCGGATATGCCGTCGCCTTGTTCGGTTGCATCAGTTGTAACAAGCCCGTCTATCCTTGTCTTTTTCCATTGGTACGGCAGGCCGAGCACAATATCTGTATTATCTGTTATGCCGTACGATAATATGGTTGCCAGTTCACCGCCGGTCTCCTTCTTTGTTTCCCATTTCTTTTCATCTTTGTTGAACTGTTGCTCATTTTCCCTGCTGAATTCGCTGTTGACCTCAGCCTGAAAATTTCCCTTCCCCTGTGTGCCGGCATCGTCCGTAATCAAGGGGTGCGCAGCAAATGCGGTTACATTAATGAACAGCGCCATTAACACTCCCAATAAAACTCTCTTAGCCATTTTGTAAATCCTCCTTTTTGATTAAGCAATTTAAACAATCCTTCAGTGTGCAAATTCCGCATGAGTGATGCATCATGACCGGAATATTTCTTTGTCTCGCCGCATCTAAGCCCTCCTTATAGTTAACGATAATCATTATCAATAATTAGGCAAAAAAATTTACCTACACTTCTTACACATTCCGTATATCTCCAATTTATGCCTCATCGGGACAAAATCATTGGCCTCTGCAAGTTTCCCCTGAAGTTTTTCGATCTTCTCATCATGGACTTCAATAAACCTGCCGCACTTCATGCATATAAGATGGTCGTGGTGCTCATGACCATATTTCTGCTCGAATCTTGCTTTATGAGAGCCTATCTTTATCTCATCAGCCAAACCGCATTCGGTCATTAATTTTAAATTGCGATGCACCGTGGCATAACCTATATCCTGATTTGTCTTTTTTACCGCGGTGTAAAGATCATCTATAGTGATATGCTTGCCTGAAGCGAGGAACGCCCCAAGAATTGCCTCTCTCTGTTTGGTGTAGCGCAATCCCTTTTCTTTTATATAGTTAAAAAAAATATCCCTTGCTTCAGTTTTACCCATAAAGGACTCCCAACTAATATTGATAACTATTATCAATATAACAGAAGGCATCAGGTTTGTCAAGGTTTTTTAAAAAATCTTTTTTCCGGGGATAGTCTGACTGCGGACATTATAGCAACAACTTTCTCACGCCCTGAAAGAACCCTGGCGCTTTATCGGATAGATATTGACCCAATATGTTAAAATTTCATTCTAATAACGTGTCCTTGAGGAGATGAAATGATAGGCGTGATCGGCGGGAGCGGGGTTTATGAGATCGAGGGAATCGTCATCAAAGAAGAGAGGAAGGTCTCGACTCCCTTCGGAGAGCCCTCCGACGCCTACCGGATAGGCGAGATAGCAGGGATAGAAATCGCATTCCTTCCAAGGCACGGCTCTCCTCATCATATAGCTCCCCACAAGATAAATTATAGGGCTAATATCCGGGGGTTTAAGGATCTCGGCGCAGAAAGGATTATCTCGATAAACGCCGTCGGCGGCATAAACCGAAAGCTGAAACCCGGCGCTATTGTTATTCCCGACCAAATCATAGACCTGACAGAGGGCAGGGAAAGAACTTTTTATGATAAAGAAGATATAGTCCATGTTGATTTTACAGAACCCTATTGTCCCGAACTCAGGGCTGCGATATTTTCAGCCGGAGAAAAGAGCGGGATAGATGTGGTGAAGAGGGCAACTTATGCCTGTGTGAATGGCCCGAGGCTTGAGACCGCAGCGGAGATAAGGGCATTCGGGTTTCTCGGAGCGGATGTTGTCGGTATGACGGGGATGCCTGAGGCCATACTTGCAAGGGAGCTTGAGATATGCTTTACAGGGCTTGCAGTTGTTACAAATCATGCAGCGGGAATCTCAAAGACAAGGCTTACTGCAACAGAGGTTGTGATGAAGATGAAGGAAGCGACAGAAAGGATCAAGCATCTTCTGAAAGAGACTTTTGCAAACATATCTCCCGGTAGAAACTGCGCCTGCAGGGATGCTCTGAAAAATGCGAAGATGTGATATTATAAAAAAGCGTGTAGCGTATAGCGGTTAGCGTGTAGCTTGGAAAATAAAGATTCCATTCTTTACGTTAATCCCTGCGCCCTATGCCCTTTTTAATATGGAAACAATCCTTATAGTAGAAGACAGAGAGTCTATGTCCGACATGCTTGGGGAAACACTCAAGGCTGAAGGCTACAGGACTATTATCGCCCGTGACGGCCTTGAGGGAATAAGGAGACTGAAAGATGAGAGGGTTGACCTTGTCCTGACTGACCTGAAACTTCCCAAAAAAGACGGCATAGAAGTATTAAGGGCTGCAAAGGAAGAGAACAATCTTATGCCCGTAATAGTCATGACTGCATTCGGCTCGGTTGAGACCGCTGTTGTTGCAATGAAAGAAGGCGCCTTTGATTTTATTACAAAGCCCTTTGATACGGACCATCTGCTCATGCTTATGAAGAGGGCGCTCGAGACTCAGAAGTTAATGACTGAGAATATGCTTTTAAAGGAGGAATTCTCCGCCCATCTTGGAATCCCAAGGATAATCGGGAAGAGCCAAAAGATTGTGAGCGTCGCGCAGAACATTCAGAAGGTCGCGCCGAGCAAGACCACAGCGCTTATTCTCGGCGAGAGCGGAACGGGCAAGGAATTATTTGCGCGCGCGATACATAATCTCAGCCCGAGAAAGGAATACCCCTTTGTCCCCATTAACTGCGCCGCGATACCGAGGGAACTTTTGGAGTCGGAGCTTTTCGGTCACGAAAAAGGCTCATTCACGGGCGCTGACTTTAAAAAAATAGGAAAGTTCGAGCTAGCCGACAAGGGAACGATATTTCTCGATGAGATAGGCGAGATGGATATTGCGCTCCAGGCCAAGATACTCAGGGTCCTGCAGGAAGGCGAGATAGAGCGCGTAGGCGGACTTAAGGCTATAAAGATAGATGTGAGAGTGATTGCTGCAAGCAACAAGGACCTGGAGAAGGCGGTGTCTGAAAAGACATTCAGGGAGGATCTCTTTTACCGCCTGAGCGTGTTTCCTGTAAAGATTCCTCCATTGAGGGAAAGGGCTGAGGATATACCGCTGCTTGCAGATTTTTTTCTTAATAAATATTGTATGGAGCTTAAAACTTCGTTGAAGAGCATCTCGAATGAGACTATGGAGCTGCTGGTTAATTATTCGTGGAAGGGAAATGTAAGGGAGCTTGAAAATACCATCGAGAGGGCGATAATATTATGCGACGGCAGGACGATATCCCCCGAGCATATATCTCTAAGCCCTCTGCCTCTGGAGGCCGGATTAAAAAATCTGCCCATGAACGGGACCCTTGAGGACGCTTCAAAAGAGGCGCTGAGGATCGCTGAAACGCAGAGGATAATAAAGGCGTTAAAAGAAACAAAAGGCAATAAAAGCAGGGCGGCGGAGATACTGCAGGTCAGCTATAAAACGCTTCTTACCAAGATAAAGGAGTATCATATAGAATGAAAAAACACTGCACGCTATACGCTGCGCGTTATTTTTTAGTCTTTTTATTTTTAATCTCTGCGTGTGTAACAGCGCCTAAAATATCGGACGATAAGAAGCCGCCTGCCGATAAGAAAAGAATTTCTATTGAAGATCAGGAGAAAAAGGTAAACGAACTATTCGGCAGGATACTCGGTCTTACAGAGGAGGCCGCGGACAGGCAGTCCATACTTCCGCAAATGGAGGCTTTATATGACGAAATAATAAATAATTATCCTGATGCAGCTCTGGTTCAGGAAATTTACTGGAGGCTGATTACGCTGCTCGTTGACGAGTTCAAGCCTCCGAAGACTGATAAGGCAGAGAGATTGTATAAAGACTTTCTCAGGAAGTATCCTGATTCCACGCTCAGCGGCAACATAGAACAGGTTTTAGGACAATTTTATTACACAAACAAGATGTGGGATAGCCTGCTGAGGATGTTCACGCCTCATGTCAAAAAATTTATAGCAACGGGGAAACTTGACAGCCCCTATCATCTATTTATGTTTTCTGAGGCAAAGTTCAACCTCGGCGACTTCATAGAGGCAGAGAAAGGGTATAAGATAGTAATGGAATTTTTCCCAAAAACCGGAGAAGGCGAGACTTCAAAAAACAGGCTGGAAGAGATAAAGAAAACAAAAAGCAAGAAAACAGATGGAGGTAGTTAATGTCAGGACATTCAAAATGGTCTCAGATAAAACATAAAAAGGCCCATACAGACGCAAAAAAGGGCAGGGCCTTTACCAAGATAGTGAAAGAGATATCGGTCGCTGCAAGGTTCGGGGGCGGAGACCCGAACGGCAACCCGAGACTTCGCACTGCCATTGAAAAGGCAAAAGAAGTCAATATGCCCCATGATAACATCAAGAAGGCGATCATGAAGGGAACAGGCGAGCTTCCCGGAGTTTCTTACGAGGAAATCGTATATGAGGGATATGGGCCCGGCGGAGTCGCCATGCTTATTGAGGTCATGACCGACAATAAAAACAGAACCGTCCCGGAGATAAGGCATATGATGTCTAAAAACGGCGGAAGTCTTGGAGAAACCGGGTGTGTTTCGTGGATATTCGATAAAAAGGGCTATATATTGGTTAATAAAGCAAAAGCGTCGGAGGATTCTGTTATGTCTGCAGCGCTCGATGCAGGCGCTGAGGACATGAAAAATGATCCTCAGGAGGACAATTATGAGATAATTACCGCGCCCGAGGTTTTAAACGATGTTAAGGCTGCGCTCGAAAAGGCCAATATACCAATCGAGTCTGCCGAGGTGACGATGCTTCCTAAAAATTATGTGGCCCTGGAAGGAAAGGCGGCAGAGCAGATGCTGAGGCTCATGGATGCGCTTGAAGACCATGAAGACGTCCAGAATGTATATGCAAATTTTGATATTCCCGATGAAGTGGCAGAGAAGGCCGGCAAATGAGAATTAGTATTTAAGAAGCCTAATTTTTGGCTGAAAATTTTTTTGCTTTTCTCTTGACATAAAGCCTTAAACCGTGTTATGTTCAAATCATGAACGTTCACGATTTGAACAGAGAAAAACAAGGTAATCAGGGCACTTACAAGTCTTTATTGCTCCTTGATGAGATTTCAAAGGGTCAACATCCTTCCCAACGCGACTTAAGCAAAAAACTCGATATTGCTCTCGGCTTAGTTAATTCCTATATTAAAAACCTTATCTCAAAAGGCTATATCACAATCAAGGATATCCCATCTAAGAGATATGCCTATTATCTTACTCCGAAAGGTTTTGCGGAAAAGACAAGGCTGACATACCAGCACCTACACACCTTTACAAGCCTCTATACAGTGGCAAGAAAGGATTTTAAAAAATTATTTTCAGGGCTTTATAAAGACGGGGCAAGGAGCGTAATCTTTGCGGGAGCCGATGAATCTGCGGAGATCGCTTATCTTTCCCTTCAGGAGTTTGACATAGATTTCGAGGGTATTGTAGATAATGAACCTGCCGACAGGGATTTTTTCAGATACAGGATAATGCCGTTTGAAAGGGTTAAGGAGATTAAAGCGGATTTTGTGATTGTAAGTTCATTTGTAAAAAGAGCTGAAATCTATAAGCAACTTATAGAGGAAGGAATCTTACCGGACAAGATAAAAAGCATATTCCCTATCTATAAGAATTTCTATGACGTTAATCCTGCACCAGGAGAGAAATAAATATGCAGTGGTATGCAGTGTATA
>SCSY01000352.1 GCA_004298625.1 Nitrospirota bacterium
CGCTGGTATTGCTCGGTTCCCGCCAGCAGCAGGCCGTAGCAGGTGGAAAAGCGCGGCGAGTTCACCAGCTCGGCCAATCCCCCCTGGTAATTCGGGCATCCCAGCCGCACCGGCAGATGGAAAACCTCCTCGCCCAATTCGACCATGCCCTGCATGTCGCTGCTGCCGCCGGTTATCACGATGCCGGAGCGCAACATTTCTTCAAAACCGCTACGGCGCAATTCCGCCTGCACCAGGGTGTAAAGTTCCTCGACGCGCGGTTCTATCACTTCGCCCAAAGTCTGGCGCGACAATTGGCGCGCGCCGCGCTCGCCGACGCCGGGCACTTCTATCATCTCGGTCGGATCGGCCAACTGGCGGAGCGCGCAGCCGTAACGCCGCTTGATGTCCTCCGCTTCCAATGTCGGCGTGCGTAGCGCCATCGCGATGTCGTTGGTGATCTGGTCGCCGGCGATGGGAATCACCGCCGTGTGGCGTATCGCGCCGTTGGTGAAGATGGCGATGTCGGTGGTGCCGCCGCCGATGTCCACCAGGCACACGCCCAGGTATTTTTCGTCCTCGGTCAGCACCGCGTAGCTCGACGCCAGCGGTTGCAGAATCAGGTCGAGCACTTCCAGGCCGCAACGGCGCACGCACTTGATGATGTTCTGGGCGGCGGCGATGGCGCCGGTGACGATATGCACCCGCACTTCCAGCTTGACGCCGCTCATCCCGAGCGGTTCGCGCACGTCTTCCTGGCCGTCGATGATGAATTCCTGGGTGAGGATGTGAAGTATTTGCTGCTCCGCCGGGATGATCACCGCGCGCGCCGTTTCTATCACGCGGTCCACGTCCGACTGGTTCACTTCCTTGTCCTTGATCGCCACCATGCCGTGCGAGTTGATGCTCTTGATGTGGCTGCCGGCAATGCCGGTAAACACCTCGCTGATCTTGCAATCGGCCATCAACTCGGCTTCTTCCAGCGCGCGCTGGATGGCGTTGACGGTCGAGTCGATGTTGACCACCATGCCCTTGCGCATCCCGCGCGAGGCGTGCTGGCCGATGCCGACGATCTCCAGCCGCCCCTCGGGCAAAATCTCCGCGACGATGGCGACGATTTTTGAGGTGCCGATGTCCAGCCCGACGATCATATTCTTGTTTTCTCTGGCTTTAGCCATGCTTCGCTCCTTGCTTGCTGGTGCCCGCCGGGGCGGGGTTCTTGTCCGCGCCGCTTGCCTT
>SCSY01000416.1 GCA_004298625.1 Nitrospirota bacterium
ATATAGCATAAAAATTACTCTGTTGTAAGGCAGGCCGTTATTCTTCTCTTCCCTCAACCCTAATATAAAGCGTCTTGTCCGCAACAATGGGAAGCTTATCTATCTCCGCAACTGCCTTGGCCACATCCCTCTCTTTTGCCCTGTGCGCGAGGACAATAAGCGGGACGGCCCCTCCGACCTTCCTCCCCTTCTGGATGACAGAGGCAATGCTTATGTTGTAGTTGCCGAGCACACCTGATATTTTTGAAAGCACGCCCGGTTTATCGGAGGCGGAAAACCTGAAATAATACATCGCTTCTATTTCTTTTATATCCTTTATTTTTAATACCGCGCTCTTCATGCCTCTGATGCCGGAAATCCTTCCTGTTGCATCTTTCCTGATATTTCTTGCTATATCTATAATATCGCTGACGATCGAACTGCCTGTGGGCATATCGCCCGCGCCCCTTCCATAATAAAGGGTGTCGCCTACCGCGTCCCCATTGACATAAATCGCATTGAAGACGCCGTCAACCTTTGATATAAGATAGTCCTTCGGGATCATTGTAGGATGGACTCTTAGCTCGACCTTACTGTCCGAGGCCTTTGCAATTGCCAGAAGTTTTATCTTATAGCCCAACTCTCCGGCAAACTCGATATCCTGGGATGTGATCCTTGTTATCCCCTCCTTGTAAATCTCGTTGAAGGAAAGCGGAATGTTGTAGGCCAGCGACGCAAGGATTGCAAGCTTATGAGCTGAATCTATTCCCTCTATATCATAGGTCGGATCAGCCTCTGCATAACCAAGCTTCTGCGCCTCTTTAAGCGCGTCCGAAAATTCGATCCCCTCGTCGGTCATCTTTGTGAGGATATAATTTGAGGTCCCGTTTATTATCCCGTAAACCGCCATTATCCTGTTGGCAACGAGCCCTTCCCTTATAACCTTTATAATCGGTATCCCGCCTGCAACCGACGCCTCAAACCCTATCTCAACTCCATTCTTCTCCGCCGCGGCAAATATCTCATTGCCCTCTGTTGCAAGCAATGCCTTATTGGCCGTTACAACGTGTTTTTTATTTCTTATGGCCTTAAGGATAAAATCCTTTGCAGGTCTTTTC
>SCSY01000327.1 GCA_004298625.1 Nitrospirota bacterium
ATCGAGAAAGAATATAACAAGGCGATGAAATCTATAATAACCGTGATAATAATAACTGTTTTAGGCGCTCTCGGTTTCAGCCTGGTGCTGTGGGTCATGCTCAGGAAGATGGTTATCAAGCCCATAAAGGCTATAGAGACGGCAGCTTCGAGGATGGCGGATGGCGACCTCTCGTTTGAGACAAATATAAGGAGCAAAGACGAAATCTCGAGGCTCAGCCAGTCCATAAAGGAATCTATCGGCTCCCTCGGAAGGATAATTCAGAGGATTAAAGATGTTTCGGTAAGGATCTCGCGCGTGGCCGGGAGTGTTGAAAAAGATTCAAAAAAAGTTGTGGACGGGACCCAGCTTGAGGCCGAGGCTGTGGCGGATATTTCGAGTTCTGTCGAAGAGCTGAACGCCGCTATTTCGGAAATTACCGAAAACACGGAGGGGCTTGCCGCATCTACGGAAGAGACAGCGGCCTCGATGGATGAGATTGCTACGAGCATAGGCCAGGTGACAAACAGCACCCATGACCTTTTCGGCTCTGTCGAGGCGACGTCGTCTTCTATCGAGGAGCTTTCAGCCACAATAAAGGAAGTGGCGCAGAATGCCGACAATCTTTCAAGCATAACCGATGAAACCCTTTCGGCAATAGAAGAGATAGCGTCTTCAGTGAAAGAGGTTGAAGTGAATGCAAAGGAATCGGCAAAATTATCCGAAAAAGTCATGAACGACGCTTCAACATTCGGCATGACATCCATAGAAAAAACAATAGATGGGATGAAGAATATAAAAGTTTCCGTTGAAAAAACAAATGAGTTTATAAAGAAACTCGGCGGCAGGTCTGAAGAGATAGGGAAGATACTTAATGTGATAGACGAGATTACGGACCAGACGACGCTCCTGGCCCTGAATGCAGCGATACTTGCGGCACAGGCAGGAGAGCACGGCAAGGGCTTTTCAGTAGTTGCAGATGAGATCAAGGACCTTGCGGAAAGGACGGCCTTTTCAACCCAGGAGATAGGCTCTCTGATACAATCCGTTCAGCAGGAGGTTAAAGGGGCTGTTCATGCAATGGGGGAAGGGCTGATATCCGTTGAAGACGGCTTTAAGCTTTCTAAAGAGGCTGCTGATGCATTAAAAAAGATTCTCGACAGCTCCAAGAAATCTTCGGAGATGGCCTTCTCCATAGAACGTTCCACAGGAGAGCAGACAAAGGCGGTAAGGCTGGTTTCAGAGGCCATGGAACGCGTTAAGGGCATGACGGCCCTGACTGCCAAGGCCACGGCAGAGCAGTCGAAAGGCATAGTGCTGATAATGACTGCAACTGAAAAGATGAGGGATATATCCCGGCAGGTAAAGACGGCTACGGAAGAGCAGGCGGTAAACAGCAAACATATCTCGCAGGCGGTGGAGATAGTTTCCGACAAGAGCCAGCAGATTTCAAGGGCTATCTATGAGCAGAAGATCGGCTCGAACCAGATATGGAATTCCATAGAGAAGATTAAAGAGATTCCCAAAGGAAACCGCGATCTTGCATTTAATGTAAATAATTCTTTAAGGGCTCTGCTTAAGGATGCAGAGTTAATAGATACGGAGATAAAGAGGTTCAAGTTTTCGGGGGAGAAAGCCAGGGACGTAATAAGGTTTGGAGTCGTGCCTCTCGAATCTCCCGCAGAGATGTTCATCAAGTTCAGTCCCCTGGAAG
Organism: Nitrospirota bacterium; assembly: GCA_004298625.1. Taxonomy (GTDB): domain Bacteria; phylum Nitrospirota; class Thermodesulfovibrionia; order Thermodesulfovibrionales; family UBA1546; genus SCSY01. The sequence goes on from SCSY01000327.1 coordinate 1,694, forward strand.
AGTATCTCAGCAAGAAACTTAACAGGAGGGTCGAGCTGAAAGTGGCTGTTGATTTTGAGGAAGCGGTAAGCGATATAGGGAAGAACATAACGCAGGCATGTTACATGACGCCGTCTACATATATAGAGGCGCACAATAAATACGATATTGAGGTGATTGCAAAGGCGCTCAGGGACGGCAAGCCTTATCAGCACTGCGTGATAATTGCAAGAGCCGACAGGAATATTAATTCAGTGGAGGACTTAAAAGGCAAGACCTTTGCCTTTGGAGACTTTCACTCGACCTCGAGCCATATTGTGCCGAGGGCTATGCTTTTGGATGCCGGCATTGAACTGAAGGATCTCCATTACTACAACTATCTCGGCCATCATGACGACGTCGCCAAGGCAGTCCTCAACGGCGAGTTTGATGCAGGCGGCGTTATGGAGGCTACGGCGCATAAGTTCAGGGACCAGGGGCTGAAGTTTTTAAAGGTCTCGGAAAATATTTCTGAATTTAATATATGCGTTAACAAGTTATTGGGCCAGGAGGAGATATCTAATCTGAAAGCCGCCCTGACCGCCCTGACCGAACCTACTGCCGAGAACCGGCGCATACTTGAATCCATAACCAGGAGCTATACGGGTTTCATTGAGGCGAGGGATGAGGATTATGATAATATAAAGGCGATGATGTCGAAATTGGGGATGCTGTCATGATAAAGGTAAGACATTCGCTGGCGTTTAATTTCATAGCCGTAGTAGTGCCGCTGCTCCTTATTGTGCAGGGGGGGCTGAGTCTCTGGTATCTTATCGGGCCGTGGAAGGGTTCTCTTAACGACGGGCTGAAAGAGAAGATAAAGGTAGCCGGCTCTGTTGTTGCGAACGCCGCTGCCGGCTCCATTACTTCGCTTAATTTTGATTATCTCGATCGTTGCATAGCAGGGTTGAGCAAGGATGAAGACATTCTGTCAATAAAGGTTACAGATAAGGAAGGGAAAATCCTGAAGGAAAAGGTGATGCAGACAGAGGAAAGAGGAGAAACCATTAATCCCTTTTTTATTCCATGGAAAAATGTAATGAAGCTGCCGGTTATTTCTTCAGGGGAAAAACTCGGAAATATCGAGATCTATTATTCCGGCAGGAGGGTTAATGAGACCCTCGGCAATATCCTGAAGATTACGCCGTTTTTGCAGGGAATAATCTTTGTGCTGCTTATTTATGGTTTTTATTATTTTTTCCAGAAAAAAGTCGGAAGACCCATTGAGATGCTTAATGAACAAATAAAGAAGGCGACGGCAGGCGACCTGGCAGTGGAAGTGCCTAAATTCGGAGATAATGAGATAGGCAGCATTGCAACGGGGTTCAGTTTTCTTATTGACAGGCTGGCCTCCACTCTGAATAAGCTGAGGTCCATATCCGAGAATGTTTCAATGGCTATAGACCAGTTGAACCTTACATTCAGAAATGTTACACAGGGGACTCAAAAACAGGGAGAGACAATCAATGCCTCGGCAGCCTCTATAAAACAGGCAAAGGCGTCGCAGGACCATATAACAGAGGATACCGGAAAGCTGATAGATTTTTCCAATGAGAATGTGACGTCGCTGCTCGAGATGAAGGCAACGGCCGATGAGATCGCCTCCAGCACAGGCAAACTCTTCAAGGCTACGGAAGACGCTTATTCCGTAGTCGCTGAAATGACCCAGACCGCCAAAATGATCGCAGCCAACACCGAAGAGACGTCTGCTGCCGTTGAAGACACCTCAGCCGCTATCGAGGAGATAAACGCATCGGTAAAGGAGGTTGAGACCAGCGCAAAGGAATCGGCTTCGCTTGCTTCAAAGGTCACCGAAGTGGCGTCCGAGGTGGGTATGATGTCGGTTGTTGACGCAGTTGAAGGCATGGAAAAGATATCCGAGGAGGTAAAGCACTCATCAGAGATAATAACCCGTCTCGGCACAAGATCTGCAGATATCGAAAAAATCCTTTCTGTTATAAAAGATGTGACGGAGCAGACAAATCTCCTCAGTCTGAATGCGGCCATACTGGCTGCGCAGGCAGGGGAATACGGCAAGAGTTTTTCTGTTGTTGCCGATGAGATAAGGGCCCTCAGCGACAGGACCGCGGCGTCTACAAGGGATATTTCCAATATCATCAAAACAATACAGTCGGAGATATCAGAGGCGGTAAGGTCCATAGATTCGGGCATGAACAGGGTTAACGAGGGCAGCTCAATGGTCTTCAAGGTTGGAGATGCATTAAGGGAGACGCTGTTGGCGTCGGAGCAATCCGCCGAGATGTCGCGCTCCATAGAGAGGGCCACGGAAGAGCAGGTTAAGGGGCTGAGACAGGTCGCGTCTTCAGTGGAAAATATCAGGAGGATGATGGAGCAGGTTGCAAAGTCAACTATGGAACAGCAGAAGGGCACCACTCATCTGCTTGAAAGCGTCAGCGATGTCAGGGACGCCGCTGATATTGTCAAGCAGGGCACCGAGGAAGAGGCTGCAAGCATTAAGATGATATCAAAGAATCTTGAACTGGCGGATGAACGTATAAAAAAGATAGGACAGTCAACATCAAATCAACAGAAGATGAATGAGAATGTTACGGGCGCTATAGAGCAGGTAAAGGGCATAGGAGCGGCTATTACGAGGGACGTTGAAGACGTCTCGCGTTCGTTAATAACGCTGCATGATGAAATTGAGATGCTCAAAAAGGAGATGGAGTTATTTAAAACAGGCAGCAGAGGGATCGGCGGAAAAGGGGAATAGATGGAGCAGGTTGCTGTTTTCAGGATAGGAGATGAAAATTTCGGCATTCGTATAGACCGGGTTGTCGAGATACTGAAATCACAGAAGATTTATTCTCTCCCGGAACTCCCTGAGTTTCTCTCAGGCGTTATAAATGTCAGGGGAGAGGTGATACCTCTGCTGGACCTCAGGCTGCGTTTCGGCATTCATACCCCCGCAAAAAAAGGGCGTATGATAACCGTACGGTGCGAAGGCGGAAAGATAGGCATTTTAGTGGATGAGATAGACGAGATAATTTCGCTGAATCCCGAAGATATAACTGCTCCGCCCTCCATATTCAGGGGGTTAAAGACGGAATATCTCATAGGTCTCGGAAAAAAAGGAGACAGGATAATAATACTCCTGAACCTCGATAAGCTGCTTACATCGCAAGAGAAGATAATACTCAAGGAATCCGCGGAACTCATAGGGGAGAAAGATGCAGGCGCTGGAAAAACTGCTTAATAGTGAAGACGTAGAAGTCAGGCGAGAGGCTGTCGAAAAAATAAAAGGCAATCCTTCGGAGGCTGCGATAAAGCTGCTTCTTAAGGCTATGAAGGATGTAAGCTGGCGGGTTAGAAAGACCGCAGTTGATATCCTTCTTGACGAATATTCCATAGAGGCATATATCGCCGGACTGATCAAGCTTCTTTATATAGACGATAATGCAGGCGCAAGAAACTCTGCAATAGAAACGCTCATAAAACTGGATAAGAAGGCTACGTCTTTTTTAATCGAAGCGTTTAATACAGAGAACCGCGATGTAAGGAAATTCATAATAGATGTGCTTGGAGAATTCAGGGACAGGAAGTCCCTGCCGTTAATGCTCGAGGCGCTTAAGGATGAGGATGATAACGTCAGGGCGTCCGCCGTCGAGCACCTGGGAAAGATCGGAGAACCTGCTGTTGTAAGCGCGCTTATCGAGATACTTGAAAGCGGGGATCTGTGGACTGCGTATCCCGCTGCCGACGCGCTGGGAAGGATAGGCGACAGCAGGGCTATCCCTTCGCTTATTAAAACGCTTTCCGTCAAGACTCTCAGAGAGCCTGTGCTCAAGGCGCTCAGCAGATTTTCGGCTCCCGAGACCCTTAAACACATAGTTCCGTTGCTCGAAGATTCGACAAAGACGATACAGGAAGAGGCTGTAAAGACAATAAAGAATTTTTATCACAGTGGGGTTCAGGAAGAGCTTATTGCAGAGGAGATAAAAAAGATCTTCGGAGAGCGCGCCATTGACGTCCTTGTGTCTCATGCCTGGAGCAATAAGCCCGACGTGAGGATTTCAGCGATACTTTTGCTCGGCCTTATGAAAGATGAAAGGGCGCTTGCGCCCTTGCTGGAACTCTCCCTTGAAGAGGATCTGGCAGAGGATGTGAAGAGAGCCTTGGTCTTCATAGGGAAGGAGAAGCCCGGGGTTATTTTGCCTTTGTTCGATACAATAAGCCCTTACCAGAAGCGGTTTATATGCAGCGTTGCAGGCGAGATTGCAGCGCCCCTTTTCTATGACGTATTGGAAAAACTGATGACTGATGAGGACGGCCATGTCAGAACACTTGCAGCGCTCGGCATCTCCAACATAGGCGATGTGAGGGCCATAAAGTCGATAAAAAATCTCCTGTCCGATGTTTACGAAGACGTGCAGGAAGCTGCGGTTGCCGCTCTTGCCGCCCTTAAGCCGGGCCTTGCGATTGATGAGTTTATCGAAACACTCGGCGAGAGAAATCCTCTTCTCAGAAAAAACTCCGTATTATTGCTTGGCGAGATAGGGGCTGTCGAGGCTGTGCCGGCACTTGGTTTTGCATTAAAAGACGGCGATGTCCACGTAAGAAGCGCCGTAGTTAAAGCGCTTTCGATGATCAAAACAGAAGAGTCCATAAAATATCTGACCCTTGCGCTTACGGATGAAAACAGCGATATCAGGGTCTCTGCTGCGTTGAGCCTCGGCAAGATTAAAGGCAAGGGAGTGTCGGAATCCTTAGCCCTTTTGCTGACAGACCCTGATGACGCAGTCAGGGTTGCGGCGGTAAAGGCGCTCGGTGAATTGGGCGATAGAAATATATCAGGACAACTTGTGGGATTGCTTTCGTCGGATACAAGCGGCTTTGTTATAACCGCTGCCATAGAGTCCTTGAGCAGGATAGGCGGCGAAGGCAGCGGGAAGGCGCTGGTAAAGATGCTATCTTCCCGGGATAAAGAGATAAAAAGAACCGCTATAAGGGCGCTTGCGCCGTTTGAAGGCATAGAGGACAGCCTTTTGCCGTTTCTGGATGACGGTGATTGGGCTACAAGGATGGCCGCTGTTGAGGTCCTCGGCGCGCGGGCGTCTGCCCTGGGCGGCAAGGTGAGGCTCGAACTCGAAAAACTGCTGGATAAAGAAGAAGACCCTATTGTGAGAAAGGCCATTGAGGAGAGTCTCGATGTTTGACAAAGAAGAAACGCTTCCCTTGCCGGACGATGTATTCAGGCTTCTGAGGGATCTGATAAGGGATTACTGCGGCATCTATTTCGACGACAACTCAAAATATCTCCTGGAGAGAAGGCTGTCAAAGAGAGTAAAGGCCCTTCACCTGAATGATTTCAGGGATTATTACAGGCTTTTATTGTATGACAAGAAAAAAGATGAAGAGCTTTCATTTATAATAGATGTCCTCACTGTAAATGAGACTTACTTTTTCAGGGAGATGGGTCAGTTAAAAACACTAAGTGAGGAGATCCTGCCTGAACTCAAAAATAAAAACAGGGACACAAAAAAGATAAGGATATGGTCCGCAGGCTGTTCTACGGGAGAGGAGCCTTATACCATTGCAATGTTGATCCTGGAGCAGGGCCATTTTTTCGGGTGGGATATCGAGATACTCGGCAGCGACATAAACCAGAGGGTGCTGCAACATGCGCGGCGCGGCCTATACAGGAAGAATTCATTCAGGACTACGGAGGAGCATTTTGCGGAAAAATATTTTGCGCAGGAGAACAGCCTGTATAGAATAAATGATAATGTAAGGCAGCTTGTGAATTTCAGCTTTCTTAATCTCCTGGACCCGTTCAAGGTTAAATTCGTAGGCAATATGGACGTGGTATTGTGCAGAAATGTATTGATATATTTTGACCATGAGGCCAGGAAAAAGGTTATTAAAAGTTTTCACGAAAGACTGGCTGACGGCGGATATCTCTTGCTGGGACATGCCGAATCGTTGATGAATATCTCGACGGCCTTTACCCTCAAGCATTTTAAGCATGATATGGTATATCAAAAACCTCCGAAGCTTTCAATGACCATGTCGCAGGACAGCCTTGTGAGAATGGTATGGGGAAACAAGGGATAACTTATGGCCGGTAATGCAAAGATAAAAGTTCTTGTTGTTGACGATTCGGCCTTCAGCAGGCAGACGATAAAGAAGATGCTCGAAACAGACCGGAACATCGAGGTCATAGGGATAGCTTCCGACGGCATAGACGCTATGGCAAAGACCCTGAGACTAAGGCCGGACCTGATTACGCTTGACTTCGAGATGCCCGAGATGGACGGCTTCAGTTTTCTCAGATGGCTTATGAAGGAGAAACCCACGCCTGTGATAATGGTCAGTTCTTATTCCGATACAAAGACCGTGTTCAGGGCTCTCGAATTAGGCGCCGTTGATTTTATTGCAAAACCTACACAGAGGGCCTCGGCAGAGCTGCGCGGCATAGAGAAAGACCTCCTGAGCAAAGTAAGGGGCATCAAAACCCTGAGCATGGATAAATTAAGCAAAAATCTTCAACTCCTGAACGCTGATGCAGGGAGCGCAGCTTCAGTGGAAATTTCGAGAGGAGACATAGACGTTGTGGCAATAGGTTCCTCAACGGGAGGGCCGGCAGCGCTCCAGATAATACTTACGCGGCTTCCGTATGACTTTTCCGCCGCGATTTTAATAAGCCAGCATATGCCTAAGGGTTTTACGGCTCCTCTCGCTGAAAGGCTTGACAAGCTTTCAGAGATAACGATAAAGGAGGCGGAAAACGGGGACGTTATGGAACCGGGCAAGGTATTTATATGTCCCGGCGGCTCTCACATGACTCTCAGGAAGAAAGGGCATAAATGTTATGTGCTGCTCAGAGAGGCGACGTATGAGGATAAGTATGTGCCTTCGGTTGATATAATGATGGAGTCTGCCGCTGAACATTACGGCAGCAAGACTATGGGAGTTGTTCTTACCGGCATGGGCAATGACGGGAAAAAGGGGATAGTGGAAATTAAATCGAGAGGCGGTTATACTATAGCTGAGTCGGAAGAGACTGCCGTGGTTTTCGGCATGCCGGCTGAGGTGATAAATACAGGGGCAGTGGACAGAGTGCTTCCCCTTCCTGAGGTTTCTTCGGAATTGATAAAAATTGTTAAAAGAGGGCAAGGTTAATGGATAAGGAGCTACATCTTACAAAGAAGGCCGACGAATTCCTGCAGATATTCAAAAAGGGAGAGGAATTTACCCAGGAACTTCTCAAAGAGAATGAAAAATTACGCTTCAAGCTTGCGCAGCTTGAGGATGCCGTTGACCGCTGCGGCGACGAGGCAAAGGTAAAGCTTTATGAAGACAGGATAAGGACCACCGAGGATGAGCTGAAGTCTCTTAAGGACAGATACAGGCAGGTCGAGGAGGAAAATAAGGATTTTGCAGTAAAGTATATAGAAGTGGAAGAAGAGAACAACAACCTTGCCAATCTTTACGTGGCGAGCTACCAGTTGCATTCAACTCTGGATTTTAACGAGGTGCTGAAGATAGTTCTCGAGATAGTTATAAACCTTATAGGCGCCGAGAGGTTTGCAGTGCTTCTCATCGAAGAAAAGACGAACGAGCTTGTGCCTGTTGCGACAGAAGGCATGTCTATAGCAAATATCCCCAAGGTCAAATTCGGCGAAGGCATTATAGGGACTGTCGCCAAGGAAGGAGAAAGTTATTTTTCAGAGCATGTTCAGGGCAGGGGCAATGGTTCCGAGGAGGACCCTATAGTAAGCATACCCCTTAAGATCAAGGAGCACGTCATAGGCGTTATCGCCATCTATTCACTCCTTGCGCAAAAGGAAAAATTTTCCAATATTGACTATGAACTTTTTAATCTGCTTGCGGGGCATGCCGCCACCGCTATTTTTTCTTCAAAACTATATACTCAGTCAGAGAGGAAATTGACTACGATACAGAGTTTCCTCGATCTTCTGAAAGAAAAGCCGAGGAGGTAAGGGGTTAGAAATGCCAAATATCCTTGTAGTGGAAGATTCACCTACGATGAGGCAGCTTATTAGTTTTGCGATGAAAAGAATATCGAACTCGAAGGTTATTGAGGCGACGGACGGAGTTGACGCCCTGAAAAAACTGTCATCGGAAAAAGTAGACCTCATACTTGCCGATATAAATATGCCGGTCATGGACGGGCTGAAGCTGGTAAGTCTTGTCAGGGGCAACCCTTCCTATAAAAACATACCTGTAATAATCATAACGACGGAAGGCGCTGAAGAGGACAAGAAAAAGGCTATTGCCATCGGCGCCAACGCATATCTTCCAAAACCAATCCAGACTCAGGAACTCATAAAGCTTGTAAACACGTTTATAAGCGGATAAAATATGCCGGAGGCCGGACTCGAACCGGCACACCCTCGCGGACGAGGGATTTTAAGTCCCTTGCGTCTACCAATTCCGCCACTCCGGCTAACCTTAAATATTAAATGATTTGCCTGTATTTGGTCAAACAAAAGAGGGTCTATCCTTTTATAGCGATCTTTTTTACGGACTTGATAGAGGAAAGCTCATTGAGGATTGTCTTCATCGGCGCGTCATGTTTCAGGGAAATTGTAATATTGTATGTTATCTCGCCTTTGAGAAGGTCTCTTTCATAGTCTGTGCTGACGGTGCGCGAGTCATGAGCCTTAAATACCGAGCCGATTTCTTCTTCGGCAATGCCTTCATCTGTTGTAATCGTTATGAACTTAAATGCCAGTTTTGACATCCTCCTTTCAATTACCCTCAGCACCAGCAGCGAGAAGAGTGTCAGCGCACTCGCCGCTGTCCCTGCAATATAAAGACCGGCTCCCACTGCAAGGCCGATTGCAGAGACCATCCAGAGACATGCGGCTGTTGTAAGCCCCTGAATGGTGACGCCCATTTTCAAAATAGCTCCGGCGCCGATAAAACCAATGCCTGTTATAGCGCCTGCTGCGATGCGGCCCGGATCAACTCGCACATAAGAGGGGTTCATGACGCTCAGGTGGTGGTAATATTCAGAGACGATCATTACGAGCACTGAGGCGACACAGACGATAAGCTGTGTCCTGAACCCTGCCTGCCTTCCATGCACCTGCCTTTCAAATCCTATGACGCCGCCGAGTATCGCTCCAAGGACAAGGCGAAATATAATTTCTGCTTCCGAAAGCATGTGTGATTATATCAGTTTTGGGGGGATTTATGCTTTAATAAATTATCATGAATATCCTCACAATTTTATTTATTGCAGTCGGTTTATCAATGGATGCCTTTGCTGTTTCTGTTACGAGCGGGCTTACGATTAAAAAACTCCATATCAATAATGCCTTGAAGATAGCAACATTCTTCGGGATGTTTCAGGCAATAATGCCTGTGATAGGATGGTCGGCAGGGCTTGGTTTCAGGGGCTTTATTTCAGGAGTTGACCACTGGATAGCCTTCGGGCTTTTAAGCCTTATCGGCTTTAAAATGATTTTTGAATCAAGGGCAATGGATTCCGATAAAAAATCAACGGACCCTTTGAATATCTATACCCTGCTGATCCTTTCTGTTGCAACGAGCATTGATGCCCTGGCTGTCGGGCTGAGCCTGTCATTGCTGAATATCTCAATTATAAATCCATCAATAATAATCGGCGTTACAACCTTCATGTTTTCATTTGCAGGTGTTTACATCGGCAAAAGGGCAGGGCATTTTTTTGAAAAGAAGATTGAAACAGCAGGCGGGATAATTCTGATCGTCATTGGAGTAAAAATACTTATCGAGCACCTGCGATAGCCGGCTTTTTTTATTTTTTCTGCCTTGACCTTATTGCGGCTTATGATATAATTGCCTTGAGGAGGGATAAATGAACGAGATATGGTTTGCGCTTGTTTCACTGGCGTTTTTTGTTGTAGGCGGTTTTTTCATATACACGCTTATTGAGGTAAGAAAATCTGCTGCAGCGCTTACGGAACTTATTAAGGACATGGATGGGTCTTTAAAGCCTGCGATCGAGGAACTAAGGGATTCTATGAAAAGCCTTAAAGTGCTTGCCGATGATATAAACGCCATCACTGAAGATGTAAGGCTTGTATCAGGCAGCGCCAGAGATATAGGACAGAATCTCAAGAGGGTAAGCGAACTTGTAAACGAAGTGAGTTCGGAGAGCTTAATAAAAGTTTCGGGATTAAGGGTCGGCATAAGGACAGCCCTTGAGGTTTTACTAAAGAATATTTTTTTGAAAGGAGGCAATCAATGAGAGACGACAACGGATATGGTTCGGGTTCTGTTTTTCTTTCTTTTCTCCTCGGCGGAGTTGTGGGCGCAGGGCTTGCCTTGCTTTTGGCGCCGCAGTCGGGGCCCGAGACAAGGCGGAAGATAAAAGATTTTGCAGAGGATATGAAGGACCGGGTCGGCTCGACAGTAGAAAAGGGCAAGGATTTTTTTGAACAGAAAAAATCCGTAATAACTACTGCTGTTGAGGCCGGCAAAGAGGCTTATGAAAAGGAAAGAGAGAGGCTCTCAAAGGGCTGAACCGGATAAATGCATGAGGTTTCCGTTGCCCTGAGCGTGCTGGATATCGCTGCCGAGAACTGCAAAAAGGCAGGCTACGGCAGGATAGATTCGATACGGCTGAAAATAGGGAGGGCGTCAGGCGTTATGACTGATGCCCTCCTTTTTGCTTTTGAAGCAATAAAGATTGATACGATTGCGGCAGGCGCAATCGTTATAATAGATGAAATACCGGTGGGCGGCTCCTGCGCAGGCTGCGGGAAGGATTTTGTTACAGAAGAGGCTTATGTGTTTTGCTGCCCTGAGTGTGGCGGTTTATCGTTTAAGGTGAATACAGGGCGCGAGCTTGAAATTATTGATATGGAGGTCTCTTAGATGGACAGCTATGAAATGCATGATATAGCATTTTCGCTCATTCTCGGTCTTCGACCTCCGAGGTTTTGTCCCGATAGCTATCGGGACAAAAAAACCGCTCAAATACCATATCCTGCATTTTTTTATAATAGGGGGTAACTCATGAAAGTTAAAGTCGTAACAAGGATACTTGAGGCTAACGAGAGGATTGCAGCGGAGAATCGCAGGATATTTGATGAGGCCGGGGTATATGTTATAAACCTGATGAGCGCGCCCGGCGCCGGGAAGACGTCCTTGCTTGAAAGAACCATAAAAGAGATAAATAAAAAATTAAGGGTGGCGGTTATCGAGGGAGATATTGCAGGCGCTCAGGATGCAGAAAGAATCGGAAATCTCGGGACGCCGGTTATACAGATAAATACAGGGGGAGCATGTCATCTTGACGCTAATATGATCAATGAGGTTTTGGGAGAGCTTCCTCTGAACGAGACAGAACTTCTCTTTGTTGAAAATGTGGGGAATCTTGTATGTCCCGCAGAGTTTAATGTCGGCGAGGACATGAAGATGATGCTGCTGAGCATTACAGAGGGAGATGATAAGCCGTTAAAATATCCCTTGATGTTTCAGGAATCATCGGTTTTAATCCTGAACAAGCTTGACCTTCTTGAGTATACGAATGTAAATATAGACAAGATAAAAAAAGATGCAATGTCTCTAAACCCTTCTATAAAAATATTCGAGATTTCATGCAAGACAGACGAGGGAATATCAGAGTGGACCGACTGGCTGGTAAAGAAAGTGAAATGAACCGTGTTCTTATTAACATCAAGGGCGTTGTGCAGGGAGTCGGCTTCAGGCCGTTTGTCTATAATCTTGCCAGGTCTCTGGGCCTGAAAGGCAATGTAACCAATACTGCCGATGGAGTAACGGTTGATATAGAGGGAGAAGATATAGACGCCTTTATCGTTAGACTGCCCAAAGAAGCGCCCCCATTGTCGGAAATAAAAAATATCTCTGTATCGAAAATGCCTTTTCACGGGTATGAAGATTTTGAGATATTAAAGAGCGGCAACAGAGGCGGTTTTACGCTGCTTTCTCCGGATATCTCGATATGCGAAGATTGTCTTAAAGAGCTGCTTGATAAAACCGACAGGCGCTATCTCTACCCGTTTATAAATTGCACAAACTGCGGGCCAAGATATACGATTACAAATGCAATTCCGTATGACAGGCAAAACACTACGATGTCTGTTTTTAAAATGTGTCCTGAGTGTAAAAAGGAATATGATGATCCGGCCGACAGGAGATTTCACGCTCAGCCTAATGCATGTCCAATCTGCGGGCCGGAAGTTAAATTAGTTGTCAGTGGTCAGTTGTCAGTGGTCAGTAAAAGTCCAATTGAAACCGCAATACAGCTATTAAAAGAAGGGAAAATTATAGCGGTTAAGGGGATTGGAGGGTTTCATATTGCATGTGATGCGGCAAACAGGGATGCTGTTGAAAGACTGAGGGCACTGAAGAGAAAAAGCAATAAGCCGTTTGCGCTTATGGCTCCCGACATGGAAACGATAGAGAAATATTGCGAGGTATCGGAAGAAGAAAAGAAGCTTTTAAATTCCAATAAAAAACCTGTTGTGCTTTTAAGAAAAAAGGTTGATTGCTCTCTGCCGGATTCAGTAGCTCCTAATAACAAATATCTCGGTTTCATGCTTCCATATACGCCTCTGCATTATCTTTTGTTTTATTATTCCTTATCAGGGCTGACAGCTGACAGCTATCAGCTATTAGCTAATTTCGACGCCCTTGTCATGACGAGCGGAAATCTTTCCGAAGAGCCGATCAGCA
>SCSY01000328.1 GCA_004298625.1 Nitrospirota bacterium
TCTTCCATGAAGATTTAAAACAATCCATAAAGATAGAATTGGGCGAGTGGCTAAGACGGGATTTCCTGGAAAAATTCAAGGAGCAGTTCTTTGCGTTGTTCAGAAGGAGGCTGTAGGGCTATGCCTGAGGCAGTTGTATTATAAATTTTGTCTTTCCCTGAGCGGTCTCTACGCTTATCTCTCCGCCCGCATTTCTAATCGCATCTCTGGCTATCTTCAACCCTATGCCGCGGCCTGCGCCTTTGGTGGTCACATCCGCTTCAAAAATCTTATCCGCCTCTATTTCAGGACTCAATTCCGAATCGCTGGAGACCTCAATCCTTGCTTTATCATCCGCCTTCGAGGTCTTTATGCTTATTTCTCCGCCTGTCCCGACAGCCTCATAAGCGTTCAGGACTATGTTATAGACAGCGTGAAACAGCCGTTCATCCGTCATCTGCATTTTGTCTGCCGCCTCATCATATTCCTCTATAATTTTTACAGCCTTTCCCTTTACCGCCTGACCGCATAGAAGCGCTATTCTGTGTATCATCTCCTTGAGATTATCGCCCTCGTAAGAAGCTGTTTTTTTCTCAAAAAGGGTATCCACGACCCTGTTAAGACGGTCGGTTTCCTTAAGTATCGTATCTATATAAAGTCGTTTCCGGGCGTCGTCCTTTATATCCTCACCGATTAGTTGAACCAGACCTTTTATCGAGGCCAGCGGATTTCTGACCTCGTGGGCCACCTCCATTGCTAGCGCCCCGATGCTTGCCAGCCTTTCCGTTTTTTGCATCTCCTGATGCATCTCTTTTATCTTTGTAGTGTCCATAAAATTAAAGACTGCGCCGTCTATTGCGTCTTTACCCTTTACCGGCGAAAGCGTATACCCGATGGTCCGCCTCTCTCCGCTCACCTGCACATTCAATTCGGAAGTAATGATCTCCCCCCCCATTACTCTCTCAAAATCTTTTGATATATACAAGAGCGTCCCGATATTCCTGCCCGTGACATCGCGCTCCGAGCAGCCGAGTATATGACAGGCATGAGGGTTTGCCATTATTATTTCACCGTGCTTATTAACTGCCATTATTCCGCCTGTTGTGCTCTCAAGCAGGGATGTATATTTTCTGAACGAGGTTGCTATCTCTGCAAAGTCCTTGCCGAGAGAGCCGAATTCTTCTGTGTCTTTATAGCCCCTGATTTTCCCGAGAAGTTTTTTGGCCGGTCTTACAAGGGCATACGCAACAACCAGACCCGCAACGAATGCCGTGCCTGTAAATATATAGGTCCATTTTTCGGCAGACTCATAAAGGTCTAAGAGCCCCCCGGCGTCAACAATATTATGCTGAAGCACGGCCCTGAATTTAGTCAGGAAAATAAGCGGCGCAGCCAATGCAAAGACGGAGAAAAACAAGGGCAGAAACACAAATAGCCCGAGATAAAATCTCCTCTTCAGAAAGGCAAATCTTATCTTTTCATAACGTGTATCATGTCCCATATAGGAAGAAACATCCCGAGCGCAAGAAACAGTATTATACCTGCAAGAAAAACCAGGAGGACCGGCTCGAGGGTCGTTGATAGGTTTTTAATCGCATACTCCACCTCGCGGTCGTAGTAGTCGGAGACCTTTGTAAGCATTTCATCGAGCGCGCCTGTCTCTTCTCCAACGGCAACCATCTGGGTAACCATGGGAGGAAAAACCGTTGTGCTTGCCATCGGCTGAGCCAGGCCTTTGCCTTCGCGAACGCTCTCCTTTACCACTTCAACCGCCCTTGAAATTATAACATTGCCGAGAGTGCCGGAAACCACATCAAGTGTATGAAGCATCGGGATGCCGCTGCGGTAAAGCGTTGAAAAAATTCTTGCGAACCTCGACATGACCGATTTCTCAATAACATCACCGATTATCGGGATCCCCAATTTAAGCTTATCCCAGTTCCATCTGCCTGATGGTGTTTTTATGTAGCCTTTAACCGCAAAGATAATGCCTGCTATGCCGGCTGCTATAAGCAGCCAGTATTTTTTTATTGCCATATTTGTAAATATAAGCATTCGCGTCGGAAGCGGAAGCGCAACTTTTGAAGAGGCATAAAGCGCCGCAAACTTCGGGACCACAAATGTTGTGAGCACAAAAAATGCAATTGTTATGCTGACAACTACAATTAACGGATACCTCGTTGCCGCCTTCATCCGCGCCTTTGTTGCCGCCTCATGCTCAAGGAGAGAGGCTAATCTTTCCAGAATATCATCGAGGACTCCGCCTTCTTCCCCAACCCTTATCATGCTTACATAAAGTGGAGAAAATACCTTTGGAAACTTTGACAGCGCATCGGAAAAAGAACTGCCCCCTTCTATATCTTTCCTTATTTTCTCTATGATACTGCGAAGTCTTTTGCTCTTTGTCTGAGTTGCCAGGGTGTCAAGGCTGCTGAGAAATGATATGCCTGCCGTAACGAGAGTTGCAAGCTGCCGGCTGAAGACTATCAGGTCTTCGGGTTTTATCCTGTCAAAAAGCTGCATGCCTATATCCATAGAGGGCTTAATCTTATCTTCCGCCTCTATGTTTATCGGGGTATATCCTTTTGAAAAAAGCTGCTCTGCAACAGCTTCCGGCGAGGGCGCGTCAATAACGCCGCTTATGACGTCTCCTGTCTGCGTCCTTCCCTTATAGCTGTAGGCAGGCACTTATTATTCCGTCTCCTGGGTTACTCTCATTACCTCTTCAAGGGTTGTGATGCCCTCCACAACCTTCAAAAGCCCCTCCTCGCGCATGGTCCTGAAGCCTTCCTTGATCGCCTGGGTCTTTATTTCGCTTGCAGGCGCCTTCTCTACAATAAGCCTTTTTATGCCTTCCGTAATAACCAACAACTCAAACAGCCCCTCTCTTCCGAGGTATCCCGTAAAACGGCACTCACTACACCCCTTGCCTCTGTGGAGCAATATTTTCCCTTTAATGCCTATCCGCTTTAAAATATCTTCTTCACCCGTATAGCTTTCTTTACAGTAAGGGCATACCCTAACTATAAGTCTCTGGCCTAAAACTCCTATCAGGGAAGATGTGATAAGAAAAGGCTCGACTCCCATATCTATTAACCTCGCTATGGCCCCTACGGCCTCATTTGTGTGCAGGGTGCTTAAGACAAGGTGGCCTGTCAGTGCCGCATGCGTCGCAATTGAAGCCGTCTCGACGTCTCGTATCTCGCCGATCATTATTATGTCCGGGTCCTGCCTGAGAATGGACCTCAGCCCAGACGCAAAGGTCAGGCCTGCCTTTGGATTGACCTGCACCTGGTTTATATCAGGGAGATTGTATTCTATAGGGTCTTCTACGGTGATTATATTCTTCTCTGCAGCGCTTATGTTTCTTAAAGACGAATACATTGTCGTTGTCTTGCCGGAGCCTGTAGGGCCGGTTGACAGTATAAAGCCGTAAGGCTTGGTGATGAGATTTTCGTATGAACTAAGCAAAGGTTCCGAGAAGCCCAGTTCGCTCAGCCTCAACTGGGGAAGTCCGGCGGTCTTTTCAAGAAGCCTCATGACTATCTTTTCGCCGTGAAGGGTCGGCAATGTTGAAGACCTTATATCAAACTGCCTGCCCTCGATGTTTATCGGAAACCTTCCATCCTGAGGAATTCTCTTTTCGGCAATGTCCATGCCCGAAAGTATTTTTACGCGGGATATCATGCCTGCATGGAGATGTTTGGGAGGGCTCATAATATCGTGAAGTTTTCCGTCAATCCTGAACCTGACCCTCAGAGACTCGGCATAAGGCTCTATGTGCACGTCGCTGGCCCTGTCTTTTACGGCTTGGGTAAGCACGGTGTTTACAAGCTTTACTATCGGCGTATCTTCCGTCATGGCCTCTGCTGTAGCAATAATCTTTTCTTTTTCAGGAGAATATACATCGGCTGCCTTTATAACCTCTTCCATTTCTCCTCTATAGTGCTTATCGAGCGCCTTAAGGAGTTCCGATTCCGTTATAACAACCGCATCTACAGGCATCTTTACTATCCTCTTTATTTCATCTATGGCAAATATATCGAGCGGGTCCGCCATTGCCAGGATAAGCCTTCCGTCTTTTATTTCAAGCGGGAAAACCTTGTGCTTCCGTGCAAGGGCTTCCGGCACCATATCTACAACCCCGGAAGCTATAGAGGCAAACCGCAATTCTTTAAACGGCAGTCCCATCTGCGAGCTAAGCGCTTTTGCCATCACTTCTTCAGTTATAAATCCGAGACCGACAAGGGCCTCTCCGAGTCTCTTGCCAAGCCTCTTTTGTTCCTGCATGGCCTTATCCCTCTGTTCAGAGGTGATCGCTCCCGCCTCAATAAGCATCTCGCCTAAAAATTTTTTCTTTAATACCATGCTTACCGTCCCAGACCTTGCGAGCCGAGCCCGAGCAGGTTAAAAGTTATCAATATGCTGTAATCACTCGGCTTCTTATTAATTTCATCAGGCGGTTTTCTGTTGAAAACCATTGTCATGCCCCAGCACTGTTTCATATACCTGACCTCAAACGAGGCATCTCTTACTCCTCCTCCTTTAGCATCATACCAGAGTCTAACCTCTGCGGACAAGTTTTTAGAGTGAGCATAATTCACTCCAAAATCATAATTCATGGTGTCCGCAACCCTGTTGGCTCTCTCGCCGAGAGAAATCGTTACCTTGCTGAGATCTATGTTCACCTCTGAATTTATGCTTTCAGTTTGATGGCTGTACCTGTTGTATGAGACGTCGCCTCTTATCCGTATCGGCCTTCCGATAGAAGCCGCAATCGTTAACGGTGAGAGCGGTCTGTCTTCTATTAAAAAATTATACGATTCAGACAGGCTTACAGTAAAAAATTCGCCTTTTTTGTCAAAAATACGGTTAAGGAGGGAGAAGTTAACGGTTGACTGCCTTGAATAAGGCTCTGTTGAATCGAATAACGGGAGGTTCGTTTTGTCTTTATTGATCGCAGGCACTAATGTATACCCTACAGAAGGTTC
>SCSY01000329.1 GCA_004298625.1 Nitrospirota bacterium
CCTTGTTTACCTCAAGAATCCTGTCAGGCCTTTCCTTTATCGTCTTTCTGCCTTCGTCTGTGAGGGTGCTCAAGATAATATAAGACGCCATTTCTTCCTCCTTTCTTCCCCCTTCTTAAGAACTTTATACTCCAGTTTAAGAGCAATGTCAAATTAAAAAATTATAATTTCATTTGACAGTTATTTATTTGCATGATATATTGCAAATAGAGTTTGAATTTAAAAGGAGGTGAACGATATGTCCTGTAAACCCGGCCACAAGGGAACTTGTGCTACAAAAAAGACTGCAAAGAAGAAAAAGAAATAAGAAGCCGGTCTTTTTAGTTTAATTATAAAAATTAACCACTCCGTTTATTGAGCGGCAGGGCTTGCTGTTTCCGGAGGTCCTTTGATTTCACTCCGGCTGCTATCGCTTTTGTCTTCTTCAATTACCTCTTCGTATTCAGGCACAACGATTCCTCTTTTGACCATTATGCTGTAAATCAGGTTCGAGCGATAAGTTACATACCTCGAATCTCCAGACGGATTGAACTTTCTCGGATTTGGGAGCACCGACGCAAGCCGCGCTGATTCTTCGGGCGTAAGGTCTGATGCGGATTTCCCGTAATAATGCCTTGCCGCAGCCTCGATGCCGAATATCCCTCCGCCGCTCCATTCTGCTACGTTAAGATAAAGTTCGAGGATTCTCTTCTTTGACAGCGCCCTCTCCATCTTCCATGTTATTACAGCCTCGGCAATCTTTCTTAAGGGATTTTTTGAGGGAGAGAGATATAAATTCTTTGCAAGCTGCTGGGATATGGTGCTTCCGCCGAGCTTAAATTTTTTTGCCTTGATATCCTTCTCGATTGCCTTCTGCATGGCCTCGTAATCAAAACCCTCGTGGCTCCAGAACTTGTCGTCCTCTGCAATGAGAACAGCCTTCACAAGATATGGCGAGATATGAGAAAGAGGAACCCATCTCTGCTGGATAGTATATTTTTTTCTCTGGTTTTTCCATTCCTTTTCCCTGTGCTCCATAAAGGATGTCTTTTTCGGGTTCTGTTTTTTGAGGGATTCGATGTCGGAGAAGGTGACATAGAGATAGGCAGAGATGCCGGAGATAAGAAAAATAAAAACTATGCATAGCAGTTTTTTAAGCGAACTTTTCTTTTTCCTCCTGGCCATAGACCTAATATTTTACCGCATTTGCTCACTCATTTTCCGGTTTTTCGTCTTTTGGAATGAAGAGGATAGTCAGGAGGCCGGGGATTGCGAGGATACAGACTATAACAAAAAACGTTCGGTATCCGACTGCCTGCTGGATATAACCGCTGATAAGCCCGGGCAGCATCATGCCGAGCGCCATGATGCCTGTGGAAATAGCGAAGTGAGACGTTTTGTACTTGCCGCGCGCGGCGTACATAAGATACACCATGAATGCAGTGAAACCCAGGCCGTAGCCGAACTGTTCCAATGCAACAAGGACATAGGCAAGCCCGATATCAGGCTGCGTATAGGCCATATACACATAGAAAAGATCAGGGAAGTGGAGGGTAATCGCCATCGGCCAGATACACCTCCTGAGCCCGAACCGGGATATGAGCCATCCGCCAAGGATTCCTCCCACAACGAGACATATCATGCCCGCTGTGCCGTATGCAAGCCCGACCTGTGTGGTGGAAAGTCCCAGCCCGCCCATGTCTTTGGCGTCGAGCAAAAAAGGCGGAGCCAATTTAAGAAGCATGGCTTCGGCGAAACGGTATAGGAGAATAAATGCAATGATCGCCACGATCTTTTCCTGTCTGAAATATGAATGGAATATTTCAAGAAAAGGGACGCCACCTGCTGCTTCACGGGAAGAACGTTTACTGTCGGCTGCTGGTAAGGGAAGCGCGAACGAGTGATAGAGCGAAACCATAATGAAGACAAAACCTGCGGAAGCGATGACTACGGTCCAACTTGTTGGAATGTTCCCGGTCAAAACCTCTATCCTTCCTGCTGTGTAGACGAGCAGGCCAGAGCCGAAGATCATGGCTAATCTGTAGAATGTGGCCCGGATACCCACGAACAGCGCCTGTTCTTCCTTGCCGAGCGCAAGCATGTAAAATCCGTCAGTGGCGATGTCGTGCGTGGCGGAAACGAATGC
>SCSY01000032.1 GCA_004298625.1 Nitrospirota bacterium
CTGGTTGTTGCGGCAGATGACGGAGTTATGCCCCAGACTATCGAGGCAGTAAACCATGCAAAGGCGGCCAATGTGCCGATAGTTGTTGCAATAAACAAAATAGACAAGCCGGAGGCAAACCCCAAAAGGATAAAAACCGAACTTGCGGAGCACGGCATACTCTCCGAAGAATGGGGAGGCCAGAATATATTTGTTGAGGTATCGGCCAAAAAGCGCATAGGCATCGAGCATCTGCTCGAGATGATACTCTTACAGGCAGAAGTAATGGAGCTTAAGGCCGATCCCGACAAGATGGCAAAAGGAACGATTATAGAGGCAAAGCTTGACAGGGGAAGAGGGCCTGTGGCAACTGTTCTTGTTCAGTCCGGTAAACTTAAGATAGGAGATAACTTTCTTGCCGGGACAAGCGTGGGAAGGGTAAGGGCGCTGCTTGACGACACTGGGAAACGTGTTCAGGAAGTGGGGCCGTCAACGCCTGTTGAAGTTATAGGTTTCCCTGAGGTTCCTACCGCAGGCGACATCTTTACATCCGTAGACGATGAAAAACGCGCAAGGCAGATTGCCCTCACAAGGCTTCAGAAGGCAAAGCTCGCTCAAATGGCAAAGGACAGCAAGCTGACTCTTGACGACCTTTATGCGAAGATAAAAGAAGGCGAGGTAAGAGAGCTCAACCTTATAATAAAAGGTGACGTACAGGGCTCTGTGGAGGCTACCCAGGATGCATTAGAGCGCATAACCAATCCGCACGTGAAGGTTAAAGTGATACATGCCTCCGTAGGAGGCATTAATGAATCGGATGTAATGCTCGCTACTGCTTCAAATGCGATCATAATAGGCTTTAACGTCAGACCCGAGGCCAAGGCTGCCCAGACAGCGGAGAAAGAAGGGGTTGACATAAGGCTTTACACAATTATTTATAATGCCATAGACGATGTAAAAAAGGCCCTTGAAGGGATGTTGGAGCCGACACTGAAGGAGAAAATTCTTGGGAGGGCGGAGGTAAGGCAGACCTTCCAGGTTTCCAGAGTGGGGACGATAGCAGGATGTTATGTCCTTGACGGTTTGGTAAGCCGTGCAAGCGAGGGCATAAGAATAATCAGGGACAACATCGTAATCTTTGACGGCAAGATATCAACCCTTAAGAGATTCAAAGATGATGTCAAAGAAGTTCAGGCCGGGTACGAGTGCGGCATTACTATCGAAAACTACAATGACCTTAAGGTTGGAGATATCCTCGAAAATTATATAATTGAAAAGATAGCAGGAAAACTGTAGAAAAGTGTAAGTCAAAGTGTTTAGTGACAGTTGTTCGGAAAATTAATAACTTTCACTCGCACTTACACTAAGAACTAACTATGCTTCCATATAAACGCTCACAAAGAGTCGGCGACCTCATAAGAGAAGAGATGGCTGAAATAATAATGAAGTTAAAAGATCCGCGCATTGGATTTATAACTGTCACCGGAGTAAAGATAACAGAAGACCTGAAATTGGCCACTGTATATATCAGCGTCCTAAAACAGGAGGAAAAAGAAACTACACTCGAAATATTAAACGCGGCAAAAGGCTTTATCCGCGCGGAGCTGGCAAAAAGGGTCAGGATGAAATTCATCCCTGCCCTGACATTCAGAGTGGACGAATCTATTGAGTATGGAAATAAGATTGAGAAACTCCTGAAAGAAATCAGATCGGCCCGCAACGAAGAGCAACAGTGAAAATCCCCGACGCCATACTCGATTTTTTTTTAAAGAGCGAACATTTTTTTATCGCTACCCACATAAGCCCTGACGGCGATGCCCTCGGTTCTTCTTTAGCGCTTTCGCTGGCTCTTGAGTCGCTTGGGAAAAAAACAATAGTATATGACAAAGACCCTGTGCCTGAATTTTACAGGTTCCTGCCGGGCTCGGAAAAATTCACAAATTCGCTTGAATCTTTTGCCTCAGGCCGGCAGATATCAAATCTTGTTCTTCTTGATTGCAATGACCTTGAAAGGGCCGGGCTGGAAAAAATAACGCCCTCCCGGTCAGTGGTCATAGATCACCATGAAACAGAGAAAGAATTCGGGGACATAAAATGGATAGAGCCGCAGGCCGCGGCAACAGGCCTGATGGTCTTTCATATTATAAAGAAATTGGGCGCAGAGATAACAAAAGATATTGCCGTAAACCTTTATTCTGCAATTGCGATGGATACAGGCACTTTCAGATACAGCAATACAACGCCGCCGGTTCTTAGAGTCGCCGCAGAATTGGTAGAGGCCGGCGCCGACCCGTCCTATATTTCAGAGAACCTCTATGAGACATGGTCGGAAAACAGGTTCAGGCTGCTGCTGAAGTTTCTCAATTCGCTGGAGATCAGCAACGGCGTTACAATTGCAAAGATAACTCTCGATATGTTCAGGGAGACCGGCGCCTTGGTTTCAGATACGGAAAACTTTGTCGGTTTTTCACGCATACTGAAATCCGCAAAGATCTCTGTTCTCTTCAGAGAGATAGAGAATAATTACTATAAGGTGAGTCTCCGCTCAAAGGGGAAACAAATAAATGTCGCAAGGGTGGCGGAAATGTTCGGCGGCGGCGGTCACAGAAATGCAGCAGGGTATAAGATCCGGTCGGATTTTAAAACAGCAAAAGAAAAGCTCCTGGAGGCGTTAAGCGCCTCATCCGAAAAACACACCTGAAAATTTTCAAAACCCCAGTAGGTTGTTTTAAGTCGGTCAATCTTCCAAAGGGATTATGCTATTCCTTGACTAAATTTAACGCAGGACAGATCGGAGCATATGTGATTACACGGAATATGACGGATTTTCAGAGGATAAGGGAGTTTGTTGATTTTAAATTATATGCAGATGAGGATGAAATACAAGATTAATGCCGTCAACGGGCAGATATAACAATCTCTAATTTTCATATTTACCAATCCTCTGATAAGATGTTAGAATTCTGCATCTCATGTCTTACCAAAGCATAAAAAACTGGCCTGAAGAAGAGAGGCCCAGGGAGAGGCTTCTTAAGCTGGGGGCAGATAAGTTATCAAATGCCCAGTTGCTCGCTATAATACTGAGAACAGGCGGAGGCGGAAGAAGCGCCATTGACCTTGCAATGGAGATGTTGGCCTCGTTTAAAAAATTAAAGGATATAGACAGCGCTTCGGCAAAAGAATTTGCGAGCCTGAAGGGCATCGGCTCTGCAAAGGTTGCACAGATAAAAGCGGCGTTTGAGCTTGGCAGAAGGCTTTTCAGGGAGACCGACGAGAAAGGGCCTGCATTTTCCTCAAGTCACGATGTATATTCCTACTATCATCCGCTGTTGAATTACCTGAAAAAAGAGGTATTGTTCTGCGCCATGCTTGACGCAAAAAACAGGATTTTCAGAGAACTGCAAAATCTCCGAAGGAACGCTTACAAACTCTCTCATGCACCCGCGCGAGGCATTCAGGAATGCTATAAGGGAATCAGCCGCATCTGTGATATTTGTTCACAATCACCCAAGCGGAGACCCGATGCCGAGCCGTGAAGATATCTCCATAACCGAGAGGCTTGTGTATACGGGAGAGGTAGTGGGCATAAAGGTTCTGGACCATGTAATAATAGGAGATGGCAAACATGTAAGCCTTATGGACAGCGGATATATAAAAAATACCAAAGGGGGTTTTTAGATGCCGAAAATCAAGAGGGCAATAATAAGCGTATCGAACAAAAATGGGGTAATTGATTTTGCAAAGGCGCTTCATTCGCTTGGGGTGGAAATACTCTCAACAGGAGGCACTGCAAAGGCCATGCGTGACGCGGGCGTAAAGGTGAAAGATGTGTCGGATTACACCGGATTTCCTGAGATGCTTGACGGAAGGCTTAAGACACTCCATCCGAAAGTTCACGGAGGTCTCCTTGCAAGAAGGGGCAACCCAAAAGATATGGAAGATATAAAAGAATACGGGATAGAACTGATTGATATGATTGTTGTTAATCTCTACCCGTTTGAGGAAACGATAGCAAGGCCGAATGTTAAGTTTTCGGAGGCAATAGAAAACATAGATATCGGAGGCCCTACAATGCTCCGCTCGGCATCAAAGAATTTCAAGGACGTTGCCGTGGTTACCGACAACAATGATTTTGACAATGTTATAAAAGAGATGAAGGCCAACAAAGGCGACCTGAGTTATAAAACCAGGCTTGAACTTGCAAGAAAGGTCTTCAGGCTTACATCAAAGTATGATAATGCAATCGCCGACTACCTCTCAAAAACAGCAGGAGAATAGATCATGAAGGTCCTTATTATCGGCGGCGGCGGCAGAGAGCATGCAATTGTCTGGAAGCTTTCTCAGAGCAGCCAAATTGACAAGATATACTGTTGCCCCGGCAATGCAGGCATCTCAGAGTTGGCGGAATGTATAAATGTTGATGACAATAACTTTGAGGCATTGGCTAATTTTGCCAGATATGAAGGGATTGACCTTACAATAGTAGGCCCCGAGGCGCAGTTGTCAAAAGGCATAGTGGATGTATTCGAAAAAAACGGGAGAAAAATCCTTGGGCCCAACAGTAAGGCAGCTCAGCTTGAGGGAAGCAAGGTTTTTTCAAAAGACCTTATGAAACGCTGCGGCATACCAACGGCAGAATATAAGGTGTTCAGTTCCTATCTGCATGCAGAAGATTATGTGAGAATGAAAGGCGCGCCGCTGGTTATTAAGGCAGATGGGCTTGCCGCAGGCAAGGGAGTTATTGTAGCGCATACTGTTGATGAGGCAATCGCCGGCTTAAGACTTATAATGAAAGACAGAGCCTTCGGCGAGGCCGGAAACAGGGTAATAGTTGAGGAGTGTCTGGAGGGCGAAGAGGCGTCTTTTATGGCCTTTACAGACGGCAAGACAATACTTCCCATGGTAAGTTCCCAGGACCACAAGCGGATATTCGATGGAGATAAGGGGCCTAACACCGGCGGGATGGGTGCATACAGCCCTGCGCCTATTATAACCCCCGAACTGGAATCGTTCATAATGGAAAAAGTCATGCTCCGGACAATAAAAGGCTTGCAGTCCGAAGGAATAAACTATAAAGGGATATTGTATGCAGGCATCATGGTCAAGGACAACAAGCCTTATGTTCTTGAGTTCAACTGCAGGCTTGGAGACCCTGAGACCCAGCCTGTCCTTTCAAGACTTAAGACAGACCTTCTGGATATTGCCCTGGCCATAGCAGACGAAAAATTATCAGGCATTAATCTGGAATGGAAATCCGGCGCGTCTGTATGTGTGGTTGCAGCGTCGAAAGGTTATCCTGGGGCATACGAAAAAGGCAAGGTGATAAAAGGGCTGGATGAGGCCGGAACGATGGATGACGTTATCGTATTCCATGCAGGAACGGCATTCAATAAAAATAAGATTGTAACAGCCGGGGGAAGGGTGCTTGGCGTAACAGCGCTCGGAAAAGATATAAAAGAGGCAAAGCTTAAGGCGTATAAGGCCATAGAAAAGATTCATTTTAGCGGGATGCATTATCGAAAGGATATTGCAGACAGGGCGATAAACAGATTTTCCGATGATTTTATGACTGATAGAAAACAGCCCAGGACTCAAAAGAGAGAGGCTCCTTAAGAAGTTTTTTACAATCGGCAGAGGAGACAGGCACGGCTGGATTATCTATCCACGGCAGCTTATGAGAAGAAGTTCTATGAAACGAGGACGGCGGCATGAGCCAATTGGTGTCCACTATTGACATCCGAGGTCAAATATCTTATACTTTGTTACAATTTTCTTTAATAATATCTTATACTTTGTTACAATTTTAGTTAAAAATAGGTTATAAGATATTACATTATGTTTCAGCGAGCTATAAATAAATTTTTCCTTGAATGGAAGAACCGGAATAAGAGAAAACCGCTTGTAATCAGAGGCGCAAGGCAGGTAGGCAAGACCTCTGCAGTGAACCTCTTTGCCAAGAACTCTTTTAAAACTTACATATATATAAATCTGGAGCAGGAAGAAAATCTTGCCCTGTTTTCAAGGATGAATCCCATCCATGAACTGATTCAGGCAATACAGTTGAAGTTCAATAAGAAGATTATTCCCGGTTCTGCGCTCATTTTTATTGACGAGATACAGAATTCAAGCATAGCCATGAATCAGCTCCGCTATTTCTATGAAGAAATGCCTGATTTGCATGTTGTAGCAGCAGGCTCCCTCCTTGAGGTGAAAATGAAGTCAGAAGGATTTTCATTCCCGGTAGGAAGGGTTGAATACTGTTATATGTATCCGGTCACATTTGAAGAATACCTGTCTGCCATGGGAGAAACAGAGACGCTGCATTATATAAATTCCGTAAAGCCTGATAAAAAGATACCCGCTGAAATTCATAATATGCTGATGAAGAAGTATCACGAATATCTTTTGGTAGGCGGAATGCCCGAGGCAGTTGCAAGATATGCGGAAACAAGGTCGCTGATTGATGTAGACCCGGTGTATGAATCCATTTTGACGGGATTTAAAGATGATGTCCTGAAATATGCCAGCCTTGCAAAGTCAAAATACATTCAATATCTCATAGAACATTCATCTAAATATATAGGGCTGCCGGTTAAATATGAAAATTTTGGTCGCTCCGGGTTCCGCAGCAGAGAGATGAGCGAGGCCTTTGAGGTCCTTGAAAAAGGCATGGTCATAAGCAGGGTTTACGCATCTTCATCCAGGCAACTTCCGATAGTTAACAATCTGAAGAAATCACCGAAGCTTTTGTATTTAGACACAGGGCTTGTCAACTATCAGGTCGGACTGAGGACTGAGATAATGAATATACAGGATATTAATGCGGTCTATCACGGTCAACTCAGCGAGCAGGTTGCAGGCCAGACTTTGTTGTCACTGGCAATAAGAAAAAATATAAACCTGTCTTACTGGTACAGGGAGCAGAAAGGCTCCATCTCGGAGATAGACTACCTGATAAGTTCTCACAACAAGCTGATTCCTGTTGAAGTAAAGTCAGGCAAGTCCGGGACTCTGAGGTCGCTCCACAATTTTATTGATGAAAGCAAGAATGACTTTGCGGTTAGAATATATTCAGGGTCCATGGGAATTGAAAAGATACGGACCCCGCATAAAAAACAATTCGCTCTATTTTCCATTCCGTTTTATTTGCTGCATCGCATTGAGCAATTGCTTGATGGAGTATCGTAGATGATGAAGGAAAAAAAGAATAGGGAACCCTAAGAGGTTTTCGGCCTATAATCCGAAAGAGGCATGGGTTGTGAATATAAGCCTTAAGGATGAGGGGATGATAGGGCACAAAAATAAAATTCGTTCCCGTTTTTGAGATACTGTGAAAAGCATCCAGCCGGTAATATTGTATCCCGGTTGGTTTGTATCTCCACAGCCAAAGGGAACCGACGTGTGGGTGCTGAATAAAAAGGCGCTTCTCGCTTTCCTCGAAAAAGAACCCTCGATATTGAGTTCGGAAGATGTCCATGCATTAGCAGCCCATTTAGAGCGTTATGTGCGAAATGCTTAAAGTGGCGGAGAAGGGAAAGAGTGGCGCTATAGGCAATTATGAACCGGACTTTATATAATTTTCCCAATAGTGAAAAAGCTCTTTTGTTGCTTTGATGTCCCCGAAACAGTATCTTGCAATATCAATATGCCTTTTGTTTGCAAACAGGTCTTTAATATCATATCCCGTTATGCCGTCTTCTTTCGGGCTCTTTATCCCAAAGGTCTTGCACCACATATCGAGGCTGAATCTGCGCCTTGACGCGCCGTAAAAAGTAAGCTGGTCCAGAAGGTCTATATGGCTACCGTTATATCTGTTGGGCATGAGGTCTTTTAAAGATTTTATTTTATGCACCGCCGACCGCACGAGTATGAAAGGGCAGTCAAATCCCCTTCCATTAAAAGTTACTATTTCTTTATAACTCTTTACCGTATTCCAGAATTTTTCAAGTATATCTTTTTCGGAACCTGTTTCAAACCTTATCCCATTCTCCTCAAAAGGCGCAATCGTTGTTCCGGGAGCCTGAAAATATACTGCGCCTTTATCTGTTTCAGGGTTTAACATGCCGATAGTTATTATCTCGCCGGTGAGGGGATAAAAAGAGAGGCTTTCTTTTACGTCCTTAATGTCTTCTTCCGACTCGGCCCATTTAAGAAGGTATTCCTGGGTGCCCTTGTCAAAGGAATCAAAGTCCTTTCCAACAGTCTCTATGTCAAAAATAATGCGGGAC
>SCSY01000033.1 GCA_004298625.1 Nitrospirota bacterium
GCCTTACTATGAAGTGCCTGTTCATGTTCTCCGGTATTGCG
Organism: Nitrospirota bacterium; assembly: GCA_004298625.1. Classification (GTDB taxonomy): domain Bacteria; phylum Nitrospirota; class Thermodesulfovibrionia; order Thermodesulfovibrionales; family UBA1546; genus SCSY01. The sequence continues at coordinate 42 of SCSY01000033.1, forward strand.
ATGACTTATCGGCAAGGCTGTTATTAGCTGCACAACAACAGAATATCGAAGCATTTGCAGAAACTCTCGCATTTACCGATTGGCGTTTTCAGTGGATTCATCCGTTCAGGGATTTCAACGGCCGGGTAGGAAGGATATTGTTAGCAGCGGTGCTTTTCAAGCTAAAACTTCCGCCGGCTGAGACAGCGGTTGTTGACCCTGATAAAAAGGAACGATACTTAAATGCACTTCATGAATCTGATTCTGGCAATTTATCACTGCTCACAGAAATATGGATTGAAAGGCTTTCTTGAGAAAAGAATAGGCGTGAGCCCCATCGGCCTTCATTTAGAGAGCGCGAAATAAAAAGAGAGAGCGCCTTCCGGCGCCCTCTTTAAGCGTCAAATAAAATACTGTCTATTTCTTCTCTTCCATCTTCAGCAGCTCTTCTATTTTCATCCCTACCTTTTCTTCTCCTCCGAACATACTTCCTGTCTTCATCTTTGCAAAACGCGCCTGGGCAAGCTTGTAGGCGCTCGCAGGCAACGGCACGTACTTGACCTGCTGGGTCAGCATATCAGCATTCTTGAGGTAGTATTCGACAAACTCCTTCACCTCAGGCTTTTCAGCGGCAGCCTTCTTGTTTACATATATGAAGAGCGGCCTCGATAGTGGGCTGTATGAGCCGTCCTTAACGGTATTGAGCGAAGGAATTATGGCCTTATTCGTAGCAGGGTTCACGATCGGAACCACCTTCAGCTTTCCCTTATTCTCCTCATAGTATGCAAGTCCGAAATATCCGAGGGCGTTTTTGTCCCCCGATATTCCCTGAACAAGCACATTGTCATCCTCGCTTGCGGTGAAATCGCCTCTCGATTGCTTGGACTTGCCCATAACCGCTTCTGTGAAGTAATCGAATGTGCCTGAGTCCGCTCCCGGGCCGAAGAGATTTAACGGCGCATTCGGCCATTCAGGTCTTACCTGATTCCATTTTGTTACTGAACCCTGTGCTGCCGGCTCCCACATCTTTTTAAGGTCTGCAACGGTCAAAGTCTTTACCCATGTATTTTTAGGGTTGACTAACACTGCCAGGCCGTCATAAGCAACAGGAAGTTCGATATACTCGATCCCATGCTCTTTACAGACATCTATTTCTTTTTTAAGTATAGGCCTCGAGGCGTCCGATATGTCTGTCTCTCCCCTGCAGAATTTCTTGAAGCCTCCGCCTGTTCCTGAGATCCCGACCGTTACCCTTACAGCGCCTCTCTTTGCCTTCTGGAATTCCTCTGCCACAGCCTCTGTTATCGGATATACCGTGCTCGAGCCGTCAATCTTGACGGTCTTGTCTGCTGCCTTTGCTACAAATGTATTCACCATCAACGCAACCATCAGGGCCATTAAGCTCCAAACAGTCTTTCCAATCATTTCAAGTCCTCCTTTTAATCAGTTTAATGGTTAATCATAGCAGGAGTCTGTTACAGGAATATTACAGCACTGTTAATTTTGGAATGCAAGAATGAAATTATTGTATATAATTGTTTTTGCCTTCTTTAGTAGATATCAATTATAATTTAAATACTAATTAATTCGACTTGGAATGGAGAATAAATGAGCGCTCAGAAAACTATTCGTTTGCGGTCAACAGTTGGACATGAGATATACGTTCATGATGTCATGACCACGAATGTGATAACGGTAGAGAAATATGAAAATGTTATGGCAGTTGCTAAGATCTTGTCGGAAAAAAACATCAGCGGCCTGCCTGTTGTGGATAAGGAGAAGCATGTGATAGGCATTGTTACTCAGGCTGATATCCTCTCCATGGTTGGAGTGCGGAAAGAACACACCTTCAAGGATCTGCTGAGGCATATGCTCGGTGAACCTCTCCAGGAAAGAAAGACAGGGGATATCGTTGCCGATATAATGACCCCATCCCCTGCCGTAATATCACCCG
>SCSY01000034.1 GCA_004298625.1 Nitrospirota bacterium
GCAACAAGGTTCATGCTTTCATCCGGCATAAAAGAGGGTTATTCGATGGTTGTGTCGTCGGAAAGGCTCATGGAGTTATACAAGGGCAGTCTTATCCCGAAGGCGTATCAGGACTTTGAGGCTGCGATCTCGGGGTATTCGACAGGCAAAGTTGAGGCGATAACAGTTATAACAAGGCTTAAAGCGCTTACTGATTATGAGACATTGTATTGGAATCAATTTGCCGAGAGGGAGAAGGCGATAGGCAGGCTTGGGGCGTTGACGGGAGACAGCTTTCAGCGATCAGCAATCAGCGGTCAGGGAGAAGATAAAAAATGAAAAAACGAAGTTTAATTATCATTATCGGATTAATTTTAATTGCCGGCGGCATATTCTATTTCTATAAGGCCGGTGTATTGTTCAAACAAAAATCCGCTGAGCCTGTTAAGACAGAAGCTGTCTCAGGGGCAGAGGTTACAGAAGAACAGGAAACGCCTTCAGTTGAGATATCCCCTGAAAAGCAGCAGCTTATCGGCGTGAAGATAGCAGAGGCATCTCTAAAGCCGCTCCAGAAGGTTATAAGGACAGTGGGCAGGATTGAATACGACGAAAGAAGACTTGCGACTGTAAATACAAAGATTGAGGGATGGATAGAGAAGCTTTATGTTGATTATACCGGCAGATATGTAAAAAAGGGAGAGCCTCTGGCAGAGATATACAGTCCCGAGCTTATTGCAACACAGCAGGAATTCCTTAATGTTATGAAATGGAAATCAGGAGCAATTAACCTTTCAAAAGATGCAGACACGCTTATCGAGGCTGCAAGGCAACGGCTGAGATTATGGGACATAACCGATGCGCAGATTAAAAAGATAGAAGAGACCGGCAAGCCGATAAGAACGCTGATGATATTCAGTCCTGTAAGCGGATATGTTATACAAAAAGCGGCATTACAGGGAATGCGCGTAATGCCCGGAGAAAAACTGTTCGACATCGCCGACCTTTCTACTGTCTGGGTTGTGTCCGACATCTATGAGTATGAACTTCCTTTGATAAAACAGGGGCAGAAGGCAAAGATAACCCTGAGTTATTTCCCGGGGAAGGAATTCCCGGCCGCAATAGATTATGTGTATCCTTCGCTTTCCGGCGAAACAAGGACGGCAAAGGTTCGGTTCACGATAGCTAATCCCGGAGGGATGCTTAAGCCTCAGATGTTTACGAATGTTGAGATAAGAATTGATATGGGCAAAAAACTTGTAATCCCGGAGGATGCCGTAATAGACACAGGCGTAAGGCAGATAATATATGTAGATAAGGGCGAGGGCTATTTTGAGCCGCGCGAGGCGATGGTCGGGATTAAGGCAGAGGGGATGGTTGAAATAATCAAGGGAGTAAAGGCAGGAGAGAAAGTGGCATCCTCTGCCACATTCCTCATAGATTCAGAGGCGCAGTTAAAAGGCGTGAAACCGCTTGAAGGGCATAAACATTAAGAGAGTGAATAGTAACAGTTTACAGTGTCAGTAAATACAAAAACTGATATAGACACAACAACTGACACTAATCACTGACACTGACACTAAAATTATGATTGCTAAAATAATAGAATACAGCGCAAGAAACAAGTTCATAATATTTCTTCTTGTCGGGTTCCTTTCGATCTGGGGATACTGGTCGTTAAAAAATACCCCACTGGATGCGATACCGGATCTAAGCGACACGCAGGTCATCATCTTCACGGAATGGCCGGGAAGAAGCCCTGACCTTGTAGAAAATCA
>SCSY01000035.1 GCA_004298625.1 Nitrospirota bacterium
TGTAAATATTGCTCCCGGGCGGCGAGACCCAGATCCTTCCGAGTCTTCCCTTTCCTTTTGTCTGATTGTCGGTGATAACAACTGTGCCGTGGACAGCGCCCTTTCCTGCAAGTTCCATTGCAAAGGCATTTGTAGAATCAATACTCTCAAGGAAAAAAATCTCCTTTCCTAAAATCCCCCCTTGCCCCCCTCTAGCAAAGGGGGGTAAGGGGGGATTACTTTCTAAAGGAAGAGCGATTAAGGTTCTTAGTTCTTCAACCGAAAACTCAGGCGCTTTCAGAAGCCTGTATCCCTTTGCAGTAGTGCCTTCTATCTCATAACCCTTCTCGCGCAAAAGCTTTATCTTTTTCCATACCGCAGCGCGCGTAATGCCGAGCCTCCTCGACATCTCCTCGCCGGAGAGAAACCCGTCACTTTCCTTAAACATCTTTATTATTTCAGCGAGCATCATGTTCTCTATAGTTGCCTTTTAAAGAAGACATATAGCATTTGAGCGGTTTATTTTGCCGATAGTCCGACAACCCCCTGAGTCCCCCTTTGTTAAGGGGGATTAAGGGGGTTGTGAGGCAAAATCCTCGGAGCTTGTCCGCCTCGGGCGGACGAGCGAGAATGAGCGAAAATGTTATATGTCTTCTTATTTATCGCTATTCTTCCTCCAATATCACAACCTCAATCTTCCCTTTAAGCGCTTCTGCAAACCGCTTCGCATCGCTCTTGCTGCCGACGATGGAGCCGTAATGCATCGGGATTGCGATTTTGGGCTTTATGTCCAGCGCAGCCTTAGCAGCCTCTTCTGCCGTCATTACATAGGTCCCTGAAACAGGCAGCAGCGCAATATCAATGTTTTTAAAATTCTTCATCTCAGGTATGTGATCCGTGTCTCCTGCGATGTATATCCGATGACCCTTAACCGTAAAGATATATCCCGCCCAGCCCCTGTCTTTTGTATGAAACTGCTTGTTTGTGTTATAAGCCGGGACTGCCTCGATATCTATGCCCTGAACATTCAGTTTGTCTCCCGGTTTCATCACCCTGATATTGCCGGAAAGCTTTTTGGCGCAGTCTGCGACTGTAACGACCACGGTATTTTGACTCTGAATCTTTTTAACGTCTTCAGGCGAGCAGTGGTCATAATGCTCGTGGGTAATAAGAATAATATCCGCCGCATCCTTTTTTTTAATCTTGAACGGGTCTGTATAAATTATCTTTTCGCCTGTAATCCTGAACGTGTCATGCCCCATCCAGTGAATATCTTTTACCATATCTTTTGCCTCCCTTTCCTCTCGTTGCGAGTCGCTTCCGACTGCATTTACACCTGGAGAAATTAATGCTAAAAAGACAACTATTAAAAGTATTTTTCCCATCGGCCCTCCTTTTTCCTCTGTCAAAAACAGACGGTTTCTTCTGTCCAAAGATTATATCATAATAGCTTTCTTAACCCCAAAAATTAAAGTTTTCGCTTATAAAGCCGATATTAATTAGATGTTGACGGCACAGCGGCCTAAAATCTTGGTGGTTGACGATAACCCGAGAAATGCAGCCCTTATCGAAGGCTATATCAAGCCTCACTACGATGTGGTAAAGGCATATAGCGGAGAAGATTGCCTGGAGCTTATAGAAAAAGAAGACATCGCCCTTGTCATACTGGATATTATTCTTCCGGGAATTAACGGCTATGAAGTCTGCAAAAAAATAAAGTCAAATAAGGCTACAAAAAAAATTCCGGTGATACTGATACCCGTTATGCCGGCAGGCCAGGAAAAACTAAGAAGCTTCCAGGCAGGGGCAGAGGACTTTATAAGCCGGCCTTTCAGCATGAGCGAAGTAGTCGCAAGGGTCCAGGCGCAGCTTAAGATAAAAGGTCTTTACAATGATTTAGAGCAGGCAAACGAGAATCTGTCTTCAATCATATCCTACACCTCAGGCATCCTCAAAGATTTTGATCCGATAACTTTCAACAGCAGCGAATTTTACAAATCACTGCTTGGGATGCTCTTAAGAAAAAAACCTTACGAGAGAGAAAAACCTGCCTGCGTCTTTCTCGGAAAGACGGAGCAGGGCCATATCAAAGGTAAAATATTCGGCAGCGGGACAGAGCCGGTAGAGTGCATTATCCCTGAAAACTTTTATGTCCGAAAAGATACGGCAAACAACAATGACGCCTGCGGAGCAATATTTTCAAATCATACGGACGAAGAGTCGGCATTAAAATATCAGGAGCGCTTCCATCACGCAATAACAGAGACTGTCGGCATGGTGGTAAATTTTGCAGCTTATAAATCAAGGTCCGACGTAATGATCGCATTTAACTACGGCCGCGCCGCAACCCTTTCCGATGCGCAGGTCATAAAAGGGTTTTCAATCCACATCCCTTTTTTTAAATCCATATCAGGGCAGTTCAGGGAAACAGAAGACGGCTTTTTCTATGCAATAAACACGCTTTCAAGGGCTGCTGAGGCAAATGACGACGTCTCAGGAAAACATATTCTGAGACTCAACAGATACTCAATGGCAATAGCGGGAAAACTTGGATTATCCGAAAAATTTGTGTCCGATATAGGCATCGCCGCCCAGATGCACGATGTAGGCAAGATTCATGTTCATCCTGACATACTGAAAAAGACCGGCGAACTGTCATCAGCGGAATTTGAGGCAGTAAAACAGCATCCCCTTTATGGCGCAAGGATACTCGGCGAGCACCCGAGACTGAAGATGGCGCAGACTATTGCGCTTACCCACCATGAATGCTGGGACGGAAGCGGTTATCCTTACGGATTAAGGGGTGAGATAATCCCCATTGAAGGCAGAATCCTCAATATAGCAGACCAGTATGATGCCCTGAGAAGTGTACGACCCTATAAGCCTGCCTACGGCCATGAAAAGACATGCAGAATACTTACAGAAGGGGACGGCAAGACCTTGCCCTATCACTTCGACCCGCAGGTGCTACAGGCGTTTAAAGATATTGCAGCTCAGTTAGAAGGCATTTACGAGGAATTACAGTAGCGACAGGTATCTTCCAGGATTATCAACTGCGGCCTCTATAATCTCTGCCTCAGGTATTCCCGCTGCCTTGAGTATCTTTATCGAATCCGAGAGCGTTATCCCGCTCCCTGCCAAAATCCCCGCTTTTTTATAAACAGCCATACCCTTCCCGCCTTTTACGGAATCCGACACGAGCATTATCTTATCAAGCCTCTTTTTGGAAAAAATAAGTTCGAGTGTCTTTGAATGCAAATGAACGCCGTCGGCAATTACTTCTATATAAATATCCTCATCAATAAGCCCGAATCCTGCAAGCCCGGGTTCCCTGTGATGAAAAGGCCTCATGGCATTGAATATATGTGTAATCCCTGTTGCGCCTGCCTTTTTGCCTTCAACAGCCTGTCTGTATGTTGCGTCGGAATGTCCCATGTTGACTCTTATGCCGAGTTCAACGCATTTTGCTATAACCTTTAATGCCCCGGGCATTTCAGGGGCAATTGTTATTATCTTGATTATGTCTTCATAGCCGTCAATTAATTTTTTAAGAGAAGTAATGGTTGGCTTTATAAAAAATTTTTTATCCAATGCCCCGCACCTCAGGGGATTAAAAAACGGGCCTTCAAGATGAACACCAAGAATTGCTGCATAGCGGTTGGGGTTTGGGGACTGGGGATTAGTTTTCTTACTAACCCCTAATCCCAAATCCCTAACCCCTGCAGTCATTGCTTGTTTGACTGCCTCCAGATTCCTCCTCATCACATCAATTGAGCCGGGATATATAGTGGGAAGAAACGCAGCAACGCCTGCTTTCCTGTGCAGTTCAGCCATTTTGAGTATGTCTTTATAGTTGTCCGTTCTTGTATCGTATTTTCCGATTCCATGCGTATGAAGGTCAATAAAATTGCGGCTCATAAACTATTCTTTATACCCAACAATCGAAATTCCGGCCTCGTCAGCTTCTTTTATTATCTTTTCTCTCTGAAGGAGAATGCTCCTGCCTGCCTCCACTGCAAGAACGCGGCCGCCGACCTCTATCATGGATATTAATGTCTTCATCCCAACAACAGGGACGTCAAATCTCATGTCCTGTTTTGGTTTGCTGACCTTGACAACAACAGCTCCTTTGCCTGCAAGCTTACCGCCTCTCAGGATAGCCTCATCTGTCCCTTCTATTGCCTCGATTGCCATAACTGCCTGGTCTTTCACAACAACTGTCTGGCCTATGTCCAGGCGCCCCATTTCCTTTGCTATCTTCCAGCCGAAGGCTATATCCTTCCATTCGTTTTCTGAAAGACTTTCTTCCGTAAGAAGCCCCTCAGGAGTCATCAGCCCTGAACTGAAATCGGTTGTGTTAAGAAGCGTGATGCCGTCTTTTTCGAGCTCTTTTGCTATTCCAAGAAGTATGGAATCGTCACTCTTGTCTTTAAGCGTAAAAAGGAGTTTTACGGCCCTAAGGTCAGGTATTATCTTGCTTTTATAAAGGAGAGATTTCGGGACCTTCCCTGCCATGACTGCTTCTTTTACATTGCTCTTTTTTAAAGAGTCTATTATCGCGCCCAGTTTCCCTACATTCACCCACTTTATCTCATCAACATACGAGCCGAGGTCTTTGTCGGCAACAGGCTCAAGCGCAACCGCCACCACCCTGTAGCCTCTTGTCTTTGCATCTGCGGCAACAAGCTTTGGAAGCTCGCCCATGCCTGCGATTAGTCCGAGAATTTTCATCTATCTATCTGCATATTCCTCTTTTGTTTTTCTCGATAAAGTCTACGAGGTACCTTATCTCTTTTGAATCGGGAAAATCTTTCTGAACTTTTTTAAGCGCTTCCTTTAATGTAAGTTTTTCCCTGAAGAGAATTTTGTATGCTTTTTTAAGCTCGTTTATCGTTGAATCGGGAAAGCCATTCCTTTTTAAGCCCACCGAATTGAGGCCGAAGAGTTTTGCCCTTGTCCCGGACGCCATTGTATAAGGAGGTATGTCCTGGCCTATGCCGCTGAAAGCTCCAACCATTGCATACGCTCCAATCCTTGTAAATTGATGCACTCCGACAATGCCCCCTATCACTGCATAGTCTTCGATGACCACATGCCCTGCAAGTCCCGCAGAATTTGCAATTACCACATTATTTCCTATCTTACAGTCATGCGCGACATGCACATAAGCCATAAGGAAACTATTATCTCCAACCGTGGTCATGCCGTCTCCTCCGACCGAGGCCCTATGAATGGATGCATACTCTCTTATGATATTATTGCTTCCTATTCTTACGCCGGTTTTTTCGCCCTTATATTTGACGTCCTGCGGCGGAAGACCGATGGTTGCAAACGGATATATCAGGCAGCCTTCTCCGATCTCCGTGTTGCCTTCGATTATCACATTCGACATAAGCCTCGCCCCTTTTTTGAGCTTAACGCCCTCGCCCACAATGCAGAACGGGCCTATGGACACGCCTTCATCTATGACTGCCTTAGGGTCTATAATTGCCGTCTTGTGTATTTCAGTTGTCATTTCTGCTCCTTTGTAAGAACCATTGCCGTAAAGTCCGCCTCTGAAACAACCTTTTCATCCACCGTTGCAGTGCCCGAGAATTTCCATACATTACCCCTCTGCTGAAGCACCTTTATCTCCATCCTGAGCTGGTCCCCCGGCACTACGGGTTTTCTGAACTTTGCCTTTTCTATGCTCATAAAAAAAACTGCATTGCCCTGAACCCCGGAGCCGAATGCAAGCACCCCTGCAATCTGCGCCATTGCCTCGACTGTCAGGACTCCAGGCATTATCGGATTACCGGGAAAATGCCCCTGAAAAAACGGTTCGTTAATAGTAACATTCTTTATCCCTACAGCCCTTGTATTAGGCTCAAGCTCAATAATCCTGTCAACCATGAGAAAAGGGTATCTGTGAGGAAGCAGCTCTTGTATCCCATTAATGTCTATCATTTCTCCTGTCTCCTTTCGATGGTTTCTATCTTATCTTCAAGTTCCTTAATCTTTTTATTAAGCTCAGGCAATCTTGCAAATATCGCAATCGCCTTAAGCCAGTCTCTGTGCGGTATGACAGGAGAGCCTGAATA
>SCSY01000353.1 GCA_004298625.1 Nitrospirota bacterium
ATGCCTATCCAAGACGGGGGTATCTGGTGGATGCTGAAAGTGATCACGCCTAGGGCAAACAGCAGAATAGAGGCAAGCGCCGCCCATTCACGCGCCTGCATCGGACCCAGAAGATCAAGTTGCCCCTGAATTTGCGGGCGCGTCAGGGACGGGCTTTCCGCATTACGGAAAAACAGCAGCACGCTGGCCAGATAAAGTACCAACATCACCCCACCGGCAACCGCTGCGGCGACAAACCAGTCTATCATTTGGAACTGCCCCTGAACCTGACTGGGCATCATCGCCAGGATCAGGAAATTCGGCGCTTTACTGGTCAGGAAAACCGCCGACATCAACGTCAATCCGTTAAAAGTCGAAGCTGCCAACGCAGTTGCTGCCACCCCCTGCCTGCGCAGGCGCAAGGTGTTCAGCATGTCGCCCATCAGCGGGGTGACCAACGCGACGCGACCGATGATCGAAGGGACTATCGGTGTCAGCAATAAGCCCGTTGCAGCGATGCTGAGATTAAACCCGAGTTGATTTTGCGGAAATAGTCGCAATAGCCACAACAGAAAGCGGTAGCTCAGGCCGGATGAGGTGATGACCGCGCCCACCCCAAACACGCTCATCGCCAGGAAAAATGAGTCAGAGGTGAATCCGGATAGCACGACCTTGGCCGGGGCCAGCCCCAGTCCCATAGTAACGGCAACAACGAAGATTCCTGGCACGTACTCCGGCACCAGGCGGAACATCCACATGGACAATGTCACGCTCAGCAGCGACAGAAAAAGCAGAGCATTATGTCCCAGCGCTAGCTTCTCCCCGAAAACAAGCAGAAGAATCGGCAGCAGCAGCGTAACCAGCCAGCCAAGCAACATAACCCAGAAGCGGCTCTCCGCAATAAGTTTCTCGGCCTTCTCCAGCCTGTGTCCGTGTTTCTGCAACAACAACTGGCTGGCAGCGTCAGGCAGAGCCGGATACTCGCGCAACAGGCCGGCCACCATCTGCTGCGGCAGCACCAAAATTCGGCAGTCGGTCATCGCGGTAACGCTGGCATGGTAAAACGCCGCGCCCATCAATGCTTCCTCGCCGACAACATCGGCGACGGGGATAGGCCCGCTCGGCAGTTGCAGCGCGCACTGACCGTCGATGACGACATAGAGCTGTCTGGCGGCATCCCCTTTTTGCACCAATGTGTCGCCCGCTTTCAGGGAAAGCTCTTCAAGATAGGGGATGACGCGGGCCAACGTTGCCCTTGAGCAACCGGCCAGCAAGGGCAGCCGGCAGAACTTCTGTTCAATCTGGTCGCTTGAAAAACTGATCATTGTACGTCAATATTGTTTTTGCCAAGGTTGTTGCAATCA
>SCSY01000354.1 GCA_004298625.1 Nitrospirota bacterium
CAATTGCCGAATGGCGATGAGGAAGCCGTCGCGCCGGCTGCGCCGCCCAGTGCGCATCCGCGCCTGGAAGCGGCGCGCCAGGGCATTGCGCTGGCGCAGGCCAAAATCAAGCTGGCCGGCAAAACCCCGCGCGATAACCCGGAACTGGGGGTATTCGTGCGCATAGAACGCGGCATCGCCGATACGTCTTATGCAGACAGCGTGGGAGTCAGCCTGAGCCTGCCCTTGGCCACCGAAGCGCGTAATCGCCCCATTATCGCGGCGGCCAACGTGGCGTTGATCCAGGCGGAAAGCGAATACCGTCAAGCCCAGGCGCGCCTGGACATGGACATCGTGCGCGCGCGGCAAGCTCTTGCCACCGCCCTATCCCAGCTTGAACTGGCCGCCACCCAGCGCGACCTGGCGCGGGAAAACCTGAAATGGCTGCAAAAAGCCTTCGACCTCGGCGAAACCAGTCTGGCCAATTTATTGAAAACCCGCGCCACGCATCACGAAAGCGAACTGAACCATGCCCTGCGCCAAATCGCCATAGCCCAGGCGAAAGCGCGCCTTAATCAGGTGCAAGGGGTGCTGCCATGAAATCGCTCTTGCTTTTCTTATCCGTACTGCTACTTCCAACCCTGGCACACGCCCACGGCGGCGAGGATCACGGCGAGCACGCTGCCGCCCCGGTCGCTACCGCAGGCTTTCCCCGTTTCGAGGCCAAATCGCCGGACATTGAACTGGTCGCCGAGTTGCGCGGCGAAAAGCTGATTCTGTACGCCGACAGTTATGCCGGCAATGAACCAGTGCTCGACGCAAAAATCGAGATCGAGGGGGAAAACCACAAGGCCGTCGCGACAGCGTCTCCTGACGGGAGCTACAGCGCCTCCACGCCCTGGCTTGCCCATCCCGGCAAACATGATCTGGTGGTGACGCTCCAGACCAAAAATCTCGATGACTTGCTGGTCGGCGTCCTTGAAATATCTGCGGTCGCAACGGCGACGGCGCAGCCGCAGCCGCTGTGGAAAAACCGCTACGCGCTGCCGGGCGGAGGAGGCGTGCTGGCGCTGCTGGTTGCGGCGCTCATTTTCCGCCTTGTCGCGCGACGCAAAAAGCCCTCCTCCAAACCGACGCAAGAGCCGCTCCTGCCGCTGCTCTTGTTGATACCGGCACTGTTGGCTCTGCATCATCCATCCGCTTTCGCGCACGGTGGGGAAGATCACGGCGATGCGCCGCATCCGGTGGCCGCGAATCCCGGACAGCCGTCGCGGCTGGCCGACGGCAGCGTGTTCGTGCCGAAAGCGGCGCAACGCGCCTGGGGCATACGCACCGAAACGGCGGCTATCAGCG
>SCSY01000340.1 GCA_004298625.1 Nitrospirota bacterium
GGGACGCCAGTTCGTTGACGACCTGGCGCAATTGCTCGGGCATGTGGACGTGGCGGCCTCCACCAACCCCACCGGCACGACCCGGCTGGGCGGCGACTGGTACCTGGAATACGCCAGCGGCGCGATTGAAAGCGAACTGCCGTTCGCAGTGGCGGGGATGCAGGGGCTTAACCACAATTTGGGGTGCACTTTTCTCAATGCTTACGCATATTACGGTGGTAATAAGGTAGGATATTTTGCTGGTGGAGCATACCATTCCAGTATGGTTTCACCTAATGCAGTTCATGCAGATCCTTGGACAAATCAAACGGATTTTAATAACAATTCAGGACTTTGTAGCTCATCCAACACCGCCCCCACCTTCGTCACCGCCACCCCCGCCAGCCTGAGCGTGGCGCAAGCCTCCTCGGCCAATGACATCAAGAGCCTGCTGCACGTCAGCGACAGCGACGCCGGCCAGACCGAAACCTGGTCGCAAAGCGTCGCTCCCAGCCACGGCACGTTGAGCTTCACCAACGCCACCGCCAATAGCGGCAGCGCCGACATCCCCCCCGGCGGCGCCATCACCTACACCCCGACCGCCAGTTACGTCGGTAGCGACAGCTTCACCGTCCAGGTCAGCGACAGCGCCGCCACCCCCGGCACCGCTACCCTCGTCATCAACGTCACCGTCGGCTCCGCCCGCACCGTCACGGTCAATGCGCTGACCCTGAACGCCATGACCGCCGGCACGGCCTTTGTCAGCCAGAGCTTCAGCGGCGCGGGCGGCTACGGCAGCTACACCTACAGCGTTTCCGCCGGTTCCCTGCCCGCCGGACTCTCGCTCAACGCCGGCAGCGGTGCGCTGACCGGCACCCCGACCACCGCCGGGGCGTTCAACTTCACCATCCAGGCCACCGATTCCAGCACCGGCAGCGGGCCGTATAGCGGCACATTGGCTTTCAGCGGCACCGTCAATGCGGCCGTCGTCAACGGCGCCTGTGGCACAAGCAGCGGATCAACCTTTACCAGCGCGCCGGGCGCCAATTTGTGCTCGACGGGAACCTCAACCGGCGTAACGTCCAACACCAACACCTACACCTGGGGCTGCATCGGCAGCGGTGGCGGCACTAACGATAACACTTGCTCGGCCACCCGCAAGTACACGCAGACCATCACCTTCGCCCAGCCTGCTGTGCAGACTTTCGGCGCCTCGCCGACCTTGAGCGCCTCTTCCGACTCCAACCTGACGGTGACCTTCTCATCGGGCACCGCCCCGGTGTGTACCATCACCGGCGGCGGGGCGCTGACTTTCGTCACCGCAGGCAATTGCACCATCAACGCCGACCAGGCCGGCGATAGCACTTATACGGCAGCTTCGCAGGTGGCGCGGACCTTCGCCGTCAACGCCGTGGTTCCCGCTCAGCCCACCATCGGCGCCGCCACGGCGGGCGACACCCAGGCCAGCGTTGCCTTCACGCCCGGCTCGACCGGCGGTGCTGCGGTGACGTATTCGGTGACTTGCACCTCCAGCGGTACCGGTGCAACCGGCTCCAACACCGGCGGCGCTTCGCCCATCGTCGTTACCGGCTTGACC